>CABUTY010000026.1 GCA_902494595.1 uncultured Porphyromonadaceae bacterium
CGGCGGATCCGGAAGGGCATTCGCATACCCTTCCGCCATTTTCACCCCCGACGAGGATGGCGTATATTATTTCGGCATCAACCTCTACAGCTACAAGGGAAGCACAGCCGGCATAATCCACAGACTCACCGGCTTCATGGTGCAGGATTTGTTCTCGGCAGTCACCCCGAAAATTGTTCAGGATTTCTACGCCTTCAACGATACCATAGCACCCAACCGCGAACTCAGCCACAAGGTCTATTGGCGTCTCGACTCCCTGGACTTTGACGGAGCGAAATTGCCGGACGACATTAAATACACAAGCGTGGAGTTCTTCCGCAACGACTCGCTGGTGCACACCATTGCCAATCCCGAGGTGGGGAAGAAGCTTTATTGGGTTGACGACGCCTCCAAGGGTTTGACAGCGGGCAAACACAAATTGTCCGCCATTTGTTACCTCAACAACGGTAATAAATCAGGGAAAACGGACTTTACCATGTCCAGTTGGTGTGGACCCGTCGACACCGTCTCCCTTCCCTGGACTATGACTAACTTCTCAACCATAGACTTTTACAAGGAATGGGTAAATGCACGTGGCAATACTCCCAATGCTGCCGGAACATGGAAAAAGTCGTCGTCGACAATAGTATATGCTCCGACGAACAACAAGCCTGAAGACCAGTGGCTCATACTCCCGCACTTCAAGGCAGACAAGGCCGGTCTCTATCAGCTTAAGTCCAAATTAAGATTCGGTATCAACAAATATGACGGTCTGGAAGTATGGGTACAGAAAGGCACAATCACCCGTCCGGCCGACTTCAAAGGTGAGAAAGCGGGATTTATCCCCTTTCCGGGCAATACCTCCGACCACATCAACTATACGGCCTTCGACATAGCCGAGCCCGGCACCTACACCCTGGCTATCCGCCGTTACAGCGAGAAGGCCCAGACCACTTCGCAGGTCACCATCAGCTCGCTGACCATCGAAGCCACAGCCCTTTGCCCTATTCCCGTCGCCGACCTCATGGGCGAAATCAAGGATGAGAAAGCGGCACTCACATGGACCAACCCATCCATCGACAACGTAGGCAAGGAAATCAAGGCCCTTTCCAAGGTTATGGTGCTCCGCTACAACAACCTCGGCGACACCGTGGCTGTAGCCACTCTTACCGCCGACATAGCCCCGGGCGCCAAGATGGCGTTCACCGACTCTGTGGAGAAACCTTTCATCTACAACTATCAGGTAATTCCTTACATAGCTGAAAATACCCATCCTCAGCCAGCTATGACGGCTTTCGCCGACTATACATGGGTAGGCTCGAAGATTCAGAAACTGCCCTACACTCTCCAGTGCGGCGGAAACCATCAGGCAACGATAGTTCCGGCACAACAGCTATATGATTTCGAATATGGCGATGGTGCCTATTCTTCGAAATGGGGTCTTTATACCGCAGGCTTCCAGCTCAGCATTAGCCGTGGCAAAACATATGCACACCGTGTAATATGTCCGCCAATGGAGCTCAAAAAAGGTCATTACAAGGCAGTCATCTCCCTCAAGGGCGGTATGGCGTCGATGCCGCTGAAGCTTGCCTACCGAAACCAGGAGGATACCGCCAATACTCTCAAGGGTGAGGTAAATTTCAACACAGCTTCCTACAGCACTTCCTATCACGAGCTTGCTCCTGTGACCATCGAGGTCACCGAAAACGGCATTTCCAATTTCGTAATCAATTTTGATGGCACACTCCCCTCGACCGGAAGCTCTACCACGCTCACAATCGACAAGATTCACTTCGAGTACGTTCCAGAGGTGCCTGTGGCTGTAAGCGACCTCGCCGTAACCGCCGACCCTGATGGCGAACGCAAGGCCAAGATTGAATGGACCTACCCGACTAAGTCGAGCTTGGGCGGCGACGCTCCCGCGTTCACCAAAGCCATAGTATACCGCAACGGCAAATCGGTTGCCACTCTCACCGAGGGTCTTCAGGCAGGTGCAAAGGGAATATACAACGACTCCGTAGTTCCCGACGCCGGTATTTTCACATACAAAGTGGAGGTCTACAGCGAAGATGGTTGCGCAGAGGCCAGGGAAGTTCGTTCCTCATGGATCGGCAAGGGCAAGGACATCCCTTATATATGCAACGACTATACCGAATGGACACTTCCCAAAGAATCGGGCTGGAGCATCGTCAGCGGCCACGCATACTATGAGAATGAAGATGAAGTGACCGACGACTGGGGCTTCACGGCACCTATGGACTTCGAGCATGAGAAATATTACAAGATAGAGTTCTCGACATGGTTCGACGCAGCCTGGGAGGCAGTGGACATGCGCTTGTGCTACGGCGCCGACGCCAAGGCTGACGGTATGCTTAATCTCGGCACGTTCAGCGTAAACGGTGCCGGCGAAGCCAACGCCAACAAGATAGAGTTCTTCATCAAGGCCAAGACCTCCAACAGCAGGCGCGAGGCCGGACGAAACGAGATGGAATACATCACTGTACCGGCAGGCATCTCCAACATCGGCTTCAACGCCAAGAACGGTGGCTCAGTGCACATTTCCAACTTCAAGGTCAACACTTACATACCCTCTGGCGTGGAAGGCATCGGCGACGGCAACGGCATCTGCCGCAACGGAAACATACTCATCATTCCCGAGAATGCCGACGTTGTCATCTATAACCTCGGCGGCGTGGCTGTCTACAAGGCCCACGGCGTAAGCAGCATCGACATCAATTCCCTCGCAAAGGGCATCTATGTGGTGCGCGTAACGGCCGACGGAAACTCCTTCGACTGCAAAATCACACGATAAAACCTTAACCAGAAGAATCGGACCGGACAGATCATCCGGTCTGATTCTTTGGATATCTGTAAAATCAAATGAAAAACAAGATACTGATTACGACACTACTGCTTACAGGTCTTGTCATGACTGATGCACAAGGAGCGGAACCGTTGCCCTATCACAACACCTGCGATGCCCTGACAGGGATGACGCAGGACGTTGGAGGCCAGCGGCGCAACTGGACGGTCAGCGACGGCCGCATACGCATACAGCCGCTCAACAGCAGCACGCGCCATGACGCCTATCTGTGGCTCCCGGCCATAGCCTTCGGGAAAGACAAGACCTACCGCTTCGCTGTAGACGCCCTCTATCTGCGCGAGTATCCCGGCAGCTTCGAGCTGGTGCTCAGCGACCAGCCCTCGCGCAACGGCAACGTCACCGTGCTGCGCAACGTCACCGACGTCTCGACATGGTGCACGCCCTATGACACCTACTACAACTGCACTGCCGACGCCGAGCTTTATCTCGGCATACATGCCACAGGCCCCGGTCCGGCAGATGTGTTCTATCTCGACAACATATATGTCGACGAAGTGTCGGCACGTGTACCTCTGCCCGTCAGCGACATGAAGGCCACGGCGGCAGGCGGCGGCAAGAAGCAGACCACCATCTCCTTCACCACCCCCTCCAAGCGCGTGGGAGGCGGCCGTGGTCTCGACCTCTCCAAAATCGACCTCTTCTGCGACGGCGACCTCATACAGTCGTTCGACGAGCCGGAGAAAAACGCTCCACTCTCCTACACCTTCTCCTCCTCGATGAGCGGTCGCCATCTCTTCACTGCTCTTCCCTACTCTCCCGAGGGTGTAGGAAGCGTAAACCATGTGCTCACCCAGGTGGGTCCGGTGATATCAGAGCCAAGCTACGTATACAACGGCAGGGACTGGTATTACCTCATACCCTCCATCTACGACGACAAGACCGGCAAAGTGACCATCCGCTGGTCGCCGCGCAAGGGCGAGGAAAAGGCCCGTTACGACATATACCGCATGCCCGACAATGTGAAGGTGGCATCGGCACTCACCGACACAGTGTTCACCGAGCCGGCTGTCAAGTCGGATGTGCCTATGGCTTATTACTACAGCGTCAACGCCGTGTATAACGACTCCGTGAAGAATATGGGCACCTCCTCGACAGTGGCCCTCTATTCCGCGGAGCCTTTCCATCTGCTTTTCAACTCACCGGAAAGCGTCTACGAATGCACGGTGACGGAAGGCGATGACAGCGCCACAGGCTGGTGGAACGTCATGGGTGGCAGCGACCCTCACGCCTCGGTGACGGCATCCGACGACTGGCTCATCACTCCCGGCGTATCCCTGCAGGCGGCCAAGATCTACAAGATATCGCTCGACATCTTCTCGGGTTTCAAGCCGGGCACCTTCAAGCTTCATATCGGCCGTACCAACGACTATCATGGTCTCGACACGCAGCTTATGCCGCTGACGCAGGTTAAGTCGAAGACAGGCGAGATCCAATCATGTTATTACCGCGTGCCCGAGGACGGGCAGTACTTCATAGGCGTCCACGCCTATGAGCCCGATGCCGACCCGTATGAGGTGGGACCCTCCCTCAACCTGCGGCGCATCGACGTGGAGGAAGTCGACGAGTCGCTTCCCCAGGCTGTAGGCAATCTCCACGTGGAGTATGGCAAGACAGATGCCACGAAGTCGCAGATAGTGATGACGGCGCCGGTGAAGTCGCTCGGCGACAATGACCTCACAGGCACCATGAGCGTGATACTCCTCAAGGATGGAGCACAGGTGGCAGTGAAGGATAACGTGACGCCGGGAGCCAACGTGGCTTTCGACATAACGGTAAAGACCGAGCAGAAAGACGTCTACAGCGTGATGGCACGCAACAGTGCCGGCGAAGGTCCTCAGACCGACGTGACCGTAATGCTCATAATCCCCGCATATCTCAACGAGTTCGATACCAAGGAATCCATCGACGGATGGAGCGTCTTCGATGTTGGGCTGGACGGCTTCACCTGGAACTGGTGGAACAACCAGCTGCAATGTTATCCCGACTATCATGAGAAGCCGGTGGAGGACTGGATCATGACCCCCGCCATATATCTGGAGAAAGGGAAGTATTACAAGACCAGCTTCGTGGTCACCAACAGCAAGGAGGCCCAGGCACAGAACGTTGTCAGCCTTCATCTGGGGCGCGAGGCCACTCCGGAGGCCATGACCCGCAAGGTGATCCAGGACTATGAGCCCTGGGGTGTGGGATACTACGAACGCGCGCTCCTCAAGGACTATTTCACGGTGGAAGAGACAGGCACGTACCACCTCGGCTTCCACAACACAGTCGACAATGGCAGGTATGCTTCTCCTCTGCTCGTCGACAACTTCTCCATCACCGCTAAAATCAACGGCGAAGTGCCCGACACCATCACCTCCTACAAAGTTATCGCCAATGAGGACGGCGAGCTCCGCGGCCAGGTGAAGTTCACCGTTCCTGTGAAGGCACTCAACGGCACAGCTCTCGACAAGGCTAAAGCCATCAAGCATCTGGTGATGATCAACGGCAAGAGCGTGGGCACTTTCGACGCCCTTCCGGGCGAGAACGTGGGCCTTCCCGTCACGGTCGACTCCGTGGGTGTATGGCTCTTCACCGTGGTTCCCTTCAACGACTATGGCCAGGGCCGCGAGGCCGAGATGCCCATGTTCTTCGGCATCAACCGTGCCGGCAACCCCTATAACGTGGTCGCCAAGGAGAATCCTGAAAAATATGGAGAGGTAACCATAACGTGGCACGGCAGCGCCTACGACTTCGACGGCTTCCCCATGAACCAGAAGCATGTCAGCTACGAGATCATAGATATTTCCGGAGGTCAGGAGAACATTATCGTGACCGGACTCAGGGATACGACCTACACTTATCAGGCACGGACGCCGCAGCAGGAACAGCAGTTCATGCGCTTTGCCGTCAGGGCCCGCACCAGCGCAGGCGGCTCCCAGGGCGTATATGCTCCCTATATCGCCGTCGGGAAACCTTACGCGCTTCCTCTCAAGGAATCATTTGCCGGCATGAGCCCTAAGGTTACCTTCCTGCAGCAGGCTTACGACGAATCGAGTTCGATGGCCATGTGGGGCTTCAACAGCAAGGACCCCGGCTATGACATAGACTGCTATGATGGCGACGGCGGCCTCGCTCTGATGGAGGTGATATTCGCCGACTGCAGCCGCCGACTCCTTAGCGGTAAGGTCGACCTCCGCAACGCCGTGAAGCCTATGCTCTCTCTGAGAGTCCTCAACTATCCCGGCAAGACCGTTGCCCTCAACGAGATTCGCCTTGAGGTAGGAACCACCACCGATGTCTGGGATTCGATAGCCGCCAAGCCCATCAACGAATGGAGCGAGGGCGAAAAGCTGTGGCAGCGCATTGAGGTTGACCTGTCGAAATATGCAGGCAAGATTATCTACTTAGGTATCGTCGGCACGGCCCGTTCACATACGTTCACTGTAATCGACGCCATGGAGGTAGCCGAAGCCAAGGACAAGAACCTCGGCTATGTGGCCTATGAGATTCCGGAGAAAGTGAACATCGGCCAGACCTTCCCCATAGAGGTACGCGTCAAGAACCATGGCCATGCCAAGGCTGAAGCGGGCAGCTACAAAGTGCAGCTCTTCCGCGACGGCGAGGCCGTGCAGACTCTCGACGGTGTGGCTCTCGAGCCGGGCGCCAAACATCCCTTCATCTTCCGGGAGCGTGTTGACATCGACAACGCTACCGAACACCGCTATTATGTGATGATCAACAACAAGGGCGACCAGGATGAATACGACAATCGCACCAAGTCGTTCACCGTGGCTGTGGAGGCTACCGACTTCCCGACCGTGGAGAACCTTGCCGGCATCCAGAACACCGCAGGCGAGATTGAACTCTCCTGGAAAGCTCCCGAGATTCCGGAGAAGGCTCAGCTCATTACCGACGACTTCGAAAGCTATACTTCATGGGCCACTCAGTGGACGGGTATCGGCAAGTACAACTTCCTCGACTATGATGATTACGGAATAGCCGGCATCAAGGGTGTAGAACTCCCCGGCATTGAAATAAACTCCAAGCAGTCGTGGTTCGTGTTCGACAACACGATGGAGCCGTTCAACAACAATGCCAACGCCGTTGCCCATTCGGGTCACAAGTATCTGGCCTGCATGACGCCCTACGTGAGCAGTCCCTCCAACTATGCCGACGACTGGATTATCTCGCCGGAACTCTGCGGCGACGAACAGACCATCTCTTTCTGGGCACGCAGCTTCCAGGCAAGCCGTCCGGAGAACTTCATGATCAGCTGGAGCTACGATGGCATCACCTTCCGCGACTTCGCCCATGAGGAGACATCCTACCCGCTGGTTGGCGTGGTTCCCGCCGAATGGACAAAGTATGAATACAAGCTGCCGCAGGGCGCCAAGTTCTTCACCATTCGCCGCTGGGCCAACAATGGCTTCATGATGTTTGTCGACGATTTGTCGTTCATACCGGCCGGCCATGAGCGTCTCAAACTCCAGGGCTATAACGTGTATTACAACGGCAAGCAGCTCAACGGCACCACACCGGTGACCGCCACCGCTTTCCGTCACCGTCCCGACAAGGATGGCGTGCATACCTACAGCGTAGCCGCCCAGTATGACCTTGGTCAGTCGGCTCTGGCCGACGTCAACGTGGGATTCACCGGCATCGGCTTCCACAACGCCGACATGGTGAGCGTGACCGGAGTCAAGGGTCATGTAATCGTCAATGGTACCTTGAACATGCCTGTGGAGATTTATTCCGCCGACGGTCTCAGGGTATATGCCGCCACTCCCGACACCGACATGCTCAGCGTGCCTGTGGCCGCAGGTGTGTACGCCGTGAATGTGGCCGGCAGATCCTTCAAGGTGATTGTTCGATGACAGGAACATGATTTCATCACCAATATAACCAGACACGGGTGCCGACGCGATGCCGGCACCCGTTTATTTGTTATAGCCGTTATTTATGATGTGGTGGAAGAGAGCGTGAGGATTGAGATTGCCGGCGGGACGGATGATTGCGCGAAGGGTGCGAGGATGGCGTTGGCGGCGGAGATGAGTGTGCCGCCTGTGGTGCATACGTCGTCGACGAGAAGCACATGCCTGCCGGCGAGTTTTTCCGGATGTTTCAAGGCGAAGATGCCGACGGTGTTCCTGAGCCGTTGTTCATGGCTCAGCTTTGTCTGGGTGACATGCCGACGTACCGCCTTCAGCGATGTGTCGACAGGTATGCCCGTAATCGCCGAAATACCTCGGCACAGCTCCTCTACCTGATTGTAACCTCTCCGTGCCCGCTTTAGAAAGTGCATCGGCACAGGCACCAACATGTCGATGTCGTTGAAGAACCCCGTCGAGAGAAGATTCCCGGCCATAATCTCTCCCATGCGGCGACCGAGATGCCGGAAATGGCGGTACTTCATGTCCTGTATGAGGTTGGACAAGTCGGAGTCAGGCGTGTAGAAGAATACCGACGTGCAGCGTCGGTAAGGGATGATACCCATGAACCGCCTCACCATGGGATTGTCGGGCATCCGGTGATAAGCGGTGCGCGGCAGCGAGGCATGGCAGGATGCGCAGATGCACCGTTCATTGCCGTCGAGAGTCCTGCCGCATATGTGGCATTCGCGCGGAAGGAGAAAGTCGAGGATGGCTGTTGCGGCGTTCATTTCTCCAGCTTTCTGACAGCCGCCTCAAGGACTCGGAAAGCGAGTGCCGGTTCGAAGCCTCGGCTCACGATATGCCTCACGAATTTATCTCTGTCGGCACGCTGTCGCAAGTCAAGACTCCGCGCCTTTGTCCTTGCCACGCGCAGCAACGCCTCCTTATAGTCGGCTGCCTCTATGGATGCCAGTGCCTCGTCGACAATCTCCCCACGCAATCCCTTGGCATATAGCGCCATGCGTATCTTTGCCTTTCCCCAGCCGACGAAGCGTACCTTGTCGCGTGCCACACTGCCGGCATACCGTCGGTCGTCGACGAAACTGTTGTCGACGAGTTTCTGCAGCACCTCGCGGCACTCTTCGGGCGCAAGCCCATAACCGGCGAGCTTGCGCCTTATGTCGGCGGAACATTGTTCGGAGCGTGCACAGAGAGTGGCAAGTCGCTGCAGGGCTTTATCGGCTGTCACCGGTTTCTTAGTATATCTCCTTTTCTTCTCATCCATGGCGACGTGCGGTTACGAATCGTTGCCTGCCGAAGCTGTCGCGGTGCGCCTCTGCATCGCCGTAACCCTGCGCTTCCAGCATATGGCAGATGTCACCGGCAAAACGAGGATTTATCTCCAGATAGAGCCGACCTCCCGGCACGAGTGCTTCAGCACCTGTCTCCCCTATGCGGCGGTAATATACCAGAGGATCGCTGTCAGGGACAAACAGAGCTTCCGCCGGCTCATGGTCAAGCACGTTGGCCTCCATACCCTTCTTTTCCTCTTCGGGGATATAGGGCGGATTGCTGACTATGATGTCGAGACTTTCCGGCGACGGGTCATAGCTGAAGATGTCGGCTTTTATGAAATCTACCACGGCATGAAGACGCCGAGCATTCTCGCGGGCGATGTCAAGGGCTACGGGGGATATGTCGATGGCGGTGACTTTGGCAAAAGGGATGTTGCGGGCCAGGGCGATGGCGATAGCGCCGGAGCCGGTGCCTATGTCGAGGATACGCATGTCGCAGGAATCGCGGAAGTCGTCGACAATCATATCTACGAGTTCGGCGGTTTCGGGCCGGGGTATCAGCACGCCGGGACGTACTGTCAGGTCCATGCCGTAGAAGCGTGCTTCGCCGAGGATGTACTGTATGGGCTCATGGTTTTCGAGACGGAGCAGTATTTCGCCGACATGACGCAGCATGCGGTCCGACACCGGCAGGTCGCCGTTGATGATAAGCTGCGTGCTGTCCCATCCCTTGAGATGATGAAAGATGAGCGAAGTCATGGCTCCGGCCTCCCCCGCTCCATACATGGCTCCCAACCGGCGCTTCA
>CABUTY010000027.1 GCA_902494595.1 uncultured Porphyromonadaceae bacterium
GGAGGCGTTATAGTCGAAACCCCGGTTGGCCTGTAAGGAATAATTGCGGTTCACGCGGTCGTTGACGTTGGCGGAAGCGAGGAGAAGCGAGGAGTCGGCGCTTTCCGAGCGGCGCGTGTTGAAGGAGAATTCGGGCCGGAAGTCAAGGATGTCGGCGGGAGAAATCTGCCACTGCAGTCGGAACTGTGCCCGCAGGGCATGTCCCTTGTCGCGCGCCAGCGAGCCGCCCCGGCTGTAACTTACCGAGTCGGGAAAGAGATACTGGTTGTCGAAACGGCTCCGGGAGTCGCGGTCGGTATAGGTGTACATCACGTTGCCGCCGATGCGGAACTTTTCTTCATTGCCAACGTTGAAGTTTATCCCGATGTTGCCGCTGGTGTTGATGCCGTTGGAGGAGCCGAAATTCATGAAACGTCCGCGCCCCATGTCGGTGAAACCCATCTGGTTGATGTTGTTGGCGCCTCCGACAATCGAGAACTGGTTTCCGTTGACGAAGCGGTTGATGTTCAGCGTCGACTCAAAGCGGTTGTCGGTGCCGTAACCGGCTGAGACGTTGCCGAACCAGCCATTGTTCATACCCTTTTTTACGGTGAGGTTTATCACGGTCTCGTCCTCGCCGTCGTCAACGCCGGTAAGCCGTGCCGTCTCGCTCTTGCGGTCGATCACCTGCACTTTGTCCACCATGTCGGAGGGGAGGTTCTTTGATGCCATCTTGGGGTCGTCGGCGAAGAACTCCTTGCCGTCGACAAGAATCTTTGAAATGGTCTTGCCGCCTGACGAAAGAGAGCCGTCGGCGTTGACCTGGACGCCGGGAAGTTTCTTGAGGAGGTCTTCCACGGAGGCGTTAGGATTGGTATGGAAAGAGCCGGCATTGAATTCGAGGGTGTCCTGACGGGCGGTGACGGCCGCCTTTACCACGGTGATCACGGCCTCGTCGAGCATGATGGTGTTGACATCGTCGGGGATGCTGTCGCCGGAGGTATAGGGGATGCTGTCGGAGGGCGCGGCAATGCTGTCGGGCTCTGCGGCGGCGGAGACATGCATGGCGTATGCCATCACGGTTATAAAGAGCAATATGCGATAAATATTCATATGCGGAACATGTGAGCCTTGTGGAAACGCGCTCTAAATACGAAACAACTTCAAATGTTAGACTTGAAGAGAAAGGGGTTGTTTATTCATGCGGTAGAATAAAAAATGTTAAATAATTGGGTTGCACCCGATTATTTCGGGCATTATACTACACAATGGCCACAATGTTAAAAGCTTTTGAACATTACTAATTAATTATACTGTTTATTTATTGAAAAATTACTAACTTTGCCAAAAATTTCTATAAAAACAATAACAATCAATAGAATGATCAACAAGTATCTCGTTGTGATGCTTGGTGCAGCACTGAGTGTAAGCGCCCAGGCCACAATCCAGGAGGGCACCCAATTGCCCTCGCTGACCCCCAAGAAGTCGACGCTGAAATATTCGGCATCGGCGCAGTCAGTCTCCAACGGCGCCGCCGTAAAAGCCGATGCTCCCGCGTCGCTGACAGGTAAGAGCTTCGTGACGCTGTTCAACGACAATGAGTTCGACATGAATGCCGAGTTCACAGTGACAGCCGCCGCCAACGACAGCGTATTGCTCGAAGGTTTTGCCCAGGGCTATGATGTAAAGGCAGCCTACAATGCCACTACCGGCAAGCTGACAATCCCCACCGGTATGGTAATCGGTCAGCAGAAAATGGGGGAGTCGACGATGTGCGACGTAACATTGCACGCTCTTGTAGGCCAGCAGTATAACGACACTGAGATTACAGGAACGGTGTCGGGAGACACCATCACTTTCGATAAGGGTGTATACTGCACGTTCCTCTATAATAACGAAAAGTACTACAATGTACTTATGCAGGAACTGTCGGCCGTGAAGAGCAACGCCACCATGACGATGACGCTGGTAAACGGCACCACGGAAATCATGCCTGTCACGCTGCACATGCTGGCCACCCGTACGGGAGAGACGGAGATAAGTATTATAGGACTGAGCAACCTTCTCTACAGCCAGCGTTACAGCGTGCCCTTCACTTTCGACAAGGCCACCAACAAGGCTACCCTTTCGAGCGGCCAGCCCATAGATTTCGAAGTCACGGGCACCGGCGCAAGAAACATTTATTATGTGTTCTCGCTTACATCTGAAGGTCTTGTGCGTAATCCCCAGTTCAACATAGTTGCCGGCGATGCCTCTTCGCTGACGGCTGACGGCAACCTGTTCATAGGCTATGATACCAACGGTCAGGGTTCCTACAAAGGTCTGTCATTCACGAAGGCCAAGATTACTGTGGATTTCAATATCTATATGGCAGAGATAGTCAAGCCGGCACTTCCCACGGAAGCCACTGTGGACGGCATCATCTATTCTCTCGACAATGAGAAAGACGAGGCTTTGGTGACAGGGGTACTCGGAACGTTGACCGACCTCAACATCCCGGCCACTATCAAAGTCGGCGAGAAGACATTCGCCGTTACGGCTGTGAATGCACAGGCATTCCAGGCTAACCGCAAGATCACGGCGGTACATATCCCTGCCAGCATGAAGAAAGTGGGCACGGATGCTTTCCGCAATATGTCGAATCTGAAATCCGTATACATCGCTGACCTTGCCGCATGGTGTGCAATAGATTTCGCCAACGGCAACGCCAATCCCATATACAATGCTTTCAGCAGTTATCGCGAGAGTGCCTGGGGTAACGTGTACGTCAACAATGAGGCTGTTACGAAGCTTGTAATTCCAGAGGGAGTCACAACCATCGGCCGCAGCTTCTACGGCTTCAAGAAGCTCACCAATGTGACGCTTCCCTCCTCTCTCAGAACTCTCGGCGACCAGGCCTTTGCCAACTGTGAAAAAATAACCGAAATCGCGCTTCCCGAAGGTCTTGACAGTATCGGCTCTGCTTTCTGGAGCTGCATAGGTATCGAGAAAATTGTACTTCCTTCCACAGTGAAGGAACTTGGAAACAATACATTCTATGGCTGCAAGGCTCTCAAGGACCTTACACTCAATGAAGGTCTGGAGACCATAGGTAGAATGACCTTCTCCAGCTGCGCAGCTCTCACAACTATAAGCTTCCCCTCCACTCTGAAGTCAATAGGCATGATGGCGCTCTATGGTTGCTCAAACGTGACATCGGTGACCTCGCTTGCCACGGTGCCTCCCGCAACCTTTGACAATGCATTTGAGGATGTTGTGGAGAAAGCCGCACTGTATGTTCCCGAAGCCTCCATCGCCGCCTACAAGGCTGCCGACGGCTGGAAGACTTTCAAGACGGTTTCTGCTACTACTCCTTCGGCTGTAGAGGGTATTGACGTCGACAATGACGCCGAGGCCGAGGCCGTATACTTCAACCTCCAGGGCATGAAGGTCAGCAAAAACGACCTCAAGGCCGGAATCTATGTCAAGGTGGTTAACGGCAAATCCACTAAGGTGGCTATATTCTAAATCCCGCTGAATAACCTTTTTAATTGTCGGACCGACTCCTGTAACGGGAGCCGGTCCGACTATTCTTTAAGGTCTTTAAGCTTCCATTGATTTGCGGACTTCGGCGCGGGTGGGGATGGGGAGGTCGGCGAGACGGAGGGTACTGTAGATCTTGTAGGCGCTCTTCATGACGGGGTTGAAAAGCTTGATGGCCGGGGCGTAAAGGATGTCGAACTCCGGGTTGGGGTTGACGATGCCGGCATTGTCGTAGACATGCAGGAGTTCGGCCACGGTCATGCCGGAGATGTCGCGGGCGGGAGCTATGCGGAACTCACCCCCTTCATTGTCGATGTAGTCGAGAAGACCGGAGCTCTTGAAGGTGTCGACAAGGCTTCCTACAAGACGTATGGGGAGATTGTATCCGGCAGCCAGCTCGGAACGGGTGAGGGCTTTGTCGCCGTTGGCAAACCGCTGCGTGATGATGGCCATCACTATGACAGCCACGCGCCGGCGAGCCTTGGCTGACAGTTCGTTTTCATTCCCCAGAAAATTAAATGTGAAGATGTTCTGCATGGAATAAGTGAGCACGCAGCCGGCAAGAAGTATCAGCCACGACAGCTGAAGCCATATCAGCAACAGCGGCAGGAAGGCGAACGACCCGTAAATGGCATTGTATTTAGAGACGTACACCTGTCCGTTGATGAAGAGCCATTGCACGATATAGAAGCCGATGGCCGCCACAGTGCCGGTGATGGCGGCAAACTTGAAGTCGACCTTCGTGTTGGGAATCAGCCAGTAGGATATGGTGAAGGCGAGCCATGACAGGAAAAGCGGAGCCAGCTCAAGGACGAAATTCACCACGGGCGTCAGGAAGGAGAAAAAGAATATGTCCTGCACGGTGGTTGACATGAAAATCGACAGACCAGAGGAGCATATCAGCAGCACGGGCACCATCAGGCAGATGGTGATATAGTCGGTGACCTTGCGGAAAAAACTGCGGGCCTGTTTCACGTCCCAGATGGAGTTGAAGGCATCCTCTATCGAGGAAAGCAGCGAGATAATGGTCCATAAGAGCATGATTATTCCCACGCCGACAAACAGACCTTCGGAGGCCGACTTGAGATAGGAGTCGACAAACTTCAGGGAGGCGTTGAGCACCTGGTGCTGCGAGGGGAAGAGGAGATAGAGTTCGTTTTGAATCATGTCCTGGAGGCCGAACCCCCTGCCGATGGCAAGGAGCAGGGCAAAGGCGGGCACTATGCTTAGCACGGTGGAGTATGTGAGAGCCATTGACTTTATCTGCAGGCCACGATCGAAGAAAGCGTTGACCGACAGGTTCAGGATCTTTACGAGCCGTACGCCTGGCGACCGGCGACGGTCGGCCCACACTCCCTTGGAGCAATAATTCCACCAGGCAATTGACTTGGCGGTAAGTCGTTGAATGAAACTCTCTTTCTTGGCAGTATCCATAAGTGCAGGAGTATTCAAGGTTATAAAAAACGGGACTTCGCTACGAAGTCCCGTGATGAGGATGCAGAGACGTTGTAAGCCGGGTTATGTACGGCGTGAGCCGTGTCTGTCATTTATCTTTACGGCCGGTTGCCCGGCACGTTATAGCAGCCTACCCCCCGGCAATGGACGAGCAGCCCTTGACTGCCGGTATATTTGGCCTTGCAACCCGCAGGATGTGCGGCGACGCCGGTCACCCGGCATCCCGGTGGGCTCTTACCCCGCCTTTTCACCCTTACCGGGGCCGTTGCCGGTCCCGGCGGTTGTTTTCTGTCACATTATCCCCGACATCGCTGCCGGCTTTCCGTTAAAAAATGCGGTGCTCTTTGTTGCCCGGACTTTCCTCTACGTCCCGCTGGACGGAGCGACAGACCGCGTCTCTGCCAGCGGCTTGCGCCGCTGATGATGCAAAATTACTGCTTTGTATCAGATTATACAAATTATCTGGGGTTGATTTCCCTTGTGGAGGCGTCCACGCTCTTCATCGCCGCTTTGCGACGGCCGACGGATACGAAGCCGTTGGCCGCGAACAGGATGAGCATGATGCCGGAGATGATGGCTGTGGTGCAGTTGCTGTCGCCAACGTTGCTGTAGTCGTTGATCAGCGTCATGTCGATGACTCCCACGCAAATCATGCATATAGGCACGATGTACCATGCCAGCGACAACCCGTAGGGACGGGAGCTGTTGACGATGAATACCATCTGGCCGAAACCGGCGAGAATCAGTGTTATGCCCAGCGTGGTGGAGAGGGTGTTGTACATCGAGGGTATGCACAGAAGCATTATGCCCCAGGCGAGACAGGCTATGGAGATTGCCGTGGTGTACCAAGGACGTGTCACCACGTTGCCGGCGGCGTCACGCTTGGGCATGAGCGATTTCAGCAATACCACAAAGCCCGGTATGATAAGGATGATGCCCGTGGCTATCATCAGTCCCTTGATGCTGTCGGGTGCTTCTGCCGCACGGCTCGCCCCGCTGAATACCAAAAACAATATCCCTATTACCAAAGCTGCAAGGTAACATAGGTAGAATACAATCTTTTTCATATTTGTGAGGTTTTTTTGTGTTTTTCTATCTTATTAAGGATTTGGAGAGTCTTTTGGTTTTTGAGCCGTTAAGAATTTTTTATTTCAGGATATTATAGATAAAACAGAAAGTATCTGAGCATTATGTGGATGCGATGCTTTGTAGGGACGCACCATGCGCGTCAGCATCCATTGAAATCACTCTATTCATTCCGGACGCGCCATGGCGCGTCCCTACAAGGATCAAATGCGCATTTACTTTGTTTCCACATACTATAATATCCGAATTCATTGTAAAAAAGAAAAGTTTCATTAAATTTGTGAAAAATATCTTAATGCGAGTATGGTACGCCGGGTTAAGGATGCCGTATAAACGCGAGGATATGTGAAACTAATCTTATCGATTATGAGAACAACCAAGAGGAAGCTGCTTGCCGCGATAGGGATATTGGCGGTAAGCGTTGCGAGTGCGAGCGGCGGGGTACCGGCGCTTCACGACGCAGTGGCGCAGAAAGCTGCCGAGGGAGTGCGCCGGACCATGAAGCCGGCGTCATTCAGGACCGCGGCTCAGAGGACTGCAACCCCTATGGCGGCCGACCAGACGGCGGCAACGCCGGGCAGCGTGACCGCCACCACATTCAACGGCACTATGGCCGTGACTCCCGCCGATGTACCCGCAAGGGCTGTGCAGATGTCGTTCAATGGCGATAAATATCAGTATGCCAACGATGCCGCTGTGGAAATCAAGGGGGATTCCATCTACATGAGCAACTTCTTCGGATGGGGCACAACGATATCGGCCAAGATTGATCTGGCCACCGGCCTCTTCGACATCAAGCCCCAGCTGGTCTATGACCACCCCACTTACGGCGAGGTAGACATCCTCAGCTGCGACCCCTCCTCCAACACCTTCGACACCAAAGGAACGGTCGCCGGCAAGGTACAGGATGGCATGGTGACCATAGGCCCATGGGCCGCAGTAATCATGCAGGGCGAGTATAAGAACTACACCATAGGCTACGGTATGCATACCCGCAGCGATTTCCGGGCTCCCAACTCGACTATGGCATCCGTGGAACAGGTTACCGACACCGCCGGCAATGTGTCCACTAAAAACGTCACCAACAATCTGTGGGCGGAGTCATTGGGCACCAATGCCGTGAAGCTTTACAACTTTGCCGGCACGGGAGCAGCCATCACCGTGTACACACGCAGCGACAAGACCTGCCGCATAGCCCCCACGCAGCTCTTCTCCAACAGCTACGGTGCTTTCTTCTGCTATCCGGCCGACTGGAGCAAGGGCTCCATCTATGTGCGCGACATAGTCGGCACCACCACGCAGAAAGCGCTTGTGCTGGGCAACTGGGGCATTTACACTAACAACGGCAAGTATTATTACGGCCGCTATCTGAGCACGGAGATCACGTTGCCCTTCGATGTGACCTATCCGCCGGCCCAGGATAACGGCTGGACGGGCAGCGGCACGGAAGCCGATCCATACCAGGTGGCTACCGTGGCCGACCTTTTCGCTATTGCCGATGCCGTGAACTCCGCGGAAATCCCCGAAGGAGCCAAGAAAGTGACCACCTTCAACGGCGTGCATTTCAAACAGACAAAGGCCATAAACCTCAAGGGGTATCAGTTCACACCTATCGGAGGCAACGACGACATGTACCGCTTCGGAGGTATCTATGACGGTGACAACAAGACCATTTCCTACCTGACGGTCAACACGGGGTCGAAGGGTTACGCGGCACTCTTCGGAGCTGCCGACACGCTGAGCGTCATAAAGAATGTATCGCTGAGCTCACCGGATATCACCGTCGACAGCTATTACTATGCCGGCGGCGTGGTGGCCTATGGCGCAGGTCATGTGGAGAACTGCAAGGTCACCAACGGCAACATCAAGGGTGCCCTTATAGTGGGTGGCGTCTGCGGCTCTTCCGGCCCGGCTACCAAACTCTCGTTCACCGGAAAGGTGCAGGGAACGTCAAATATCGGAGGCGTGATAGGCAACATGCGTTATCCGGCCACCTTCCTCAGCGCCACCAATACCGAGGTGACATGCTTCGGAGGCCAGGACTCCTATTCCGCCGGCGGCGTGATCGGATACCTTACCAATTCATCCCTCAACGGGAATACCGGAGGCTATCTTGCCGATTCTTACTTCAGCGGCAAGGTGATAATGTGCAAGGGCGGCATATATGCCGGCGGCGTGTCGGGAATATCGGTAGGCGCTCCCGTGAGCAGATGCTTCTCGATAGGTGAGGTCACCAATACAGCCACCGTAAGCTCGTCGGCCATCGGCGGCGTGGTGGGTGCCATTCAGAGCACGCTTATCGAGGACTGCTTCTTTGCCGGCAACCTTGAGGTGCCCTCGCAGTGGGCCGGCTCGATAGCCGGTTACTGCATCAATGTGCAGACGCAGTCGGGAGTGACTCACAGCGAAATCAAAAACTGCTACGTGACAGGCCATTCACGCTCCACTTCCAATTATTCGTATACTCCGTATCTGGGATGGTTCGACACGCGCACTTTCGGCACGGCTCCCACCATTACCAACTGCAAGCTTGACGTCACCGTGATGCCGCGACTCAACACGGCAGAGAGCGTCACTGATCTTGTCGCCATGACTTCCGATACTCCCTGGGAAGGTTTCAGCACCGATGTATGGACTTTCGAGAAGGGTTTCTATCCCTCGATAAAGACAATCCCGGCCAATTCCGTCAAGAATGTAGCGAAGGCCCCCATACTGTTCACGGGCGCCGACAACGTTGAGAACACGAGCTCAGACTTCACCATGCCGGGCACCAACAGCGTGAAATGGCAGGTACTCAAGGATGGCAAGCTCGGCACTGAGGGCCGCGGTATCATCATCTCCGGCACCAATCCTTATCAGGGCCATCTAAACGGCGCCATAGCCACCGACACCGTGGTGGCTTCCAATGGCCAGGTGAAGAAATGGCTCGTGGTGAAACTGGCTCCCAAGAGTATGTTCGAGGGCGAAGGCACCGCCGAGAATCCTTATAAGTTAGCTACCAAGGAGGATCTGTTACGTCTCAGCGAGGCTACTACAACCAACATGCTTACCTTCGACGGCGCTTACTTCCTCATAACCGCCGACATCGACATGCAGGGCGACCAGGCATTCAAGGGCATAAGCTGCTGCTCAAGCGCCACGTATAAGTTCGGTGGCATCCTCGACGGCGGCAATCATACACTGCACGGCATCAAGATGAATATTCCTGTCAAAGGGGATGACGGCAAGGTTACCGCCGGCAAGGATACATACCGTGGCTTTATCGGCCGACTCAAGGCAGGCGGCGCCGTGAAGAACCTGCGCATGGGCGACGACTGCGTGTTCAATCTGTGGAGCAACTCGGGCGTATTCGTGGCCGAGAATTACGGCGACATCATCAATTGCCGCAACTATGCAACAGTTAACGCTTATGCGGGTACTTCGGGCGGCATCTGCGGCTACAGCCGCGCCGGCGGCCGCGTGATCGACTGCTATAACGCCGGTACAATCAACGGCGGCTTCCACTATGTGGGCGGTATCGCCGCTTATAACTATGGACTGCTGAGCGGTTGTCAGAACGACGGCAAGGTGCGGATCGTGGATCTGTCGGCCAATTATACGGAAAGCCAGTATGATGGCTGCGGCGGTATCGCTCTCGCCAACTTCGGTACGCTCACCGACTGTCTCAACACCGGCGAGGTGAACGGCTACAAAACCAGCGGCGGTATCGTGGGCTGGTAC
>CABUTY010000028.1 GCA_902494595.1 uncultured Porphyromonadaceae bacterium
GTGGCGAGCCGCAAGGCGAGCTCTGATGTATTGGCTTTTATTTCAGCGCCAGCTATCTTTATCTCAGCGGCATTCTATCTTGATTTCGGCGGCGGCTTTCTCCACAAGTGTCACGGCGTTATCCACATTG
Organism: uncultured Porphyromonadaceae bacterium; assembly: GCA_902494595.1. Classification (GTDB taxonomy): domain Bacteria; phylum Bacteroidota; class Bacteroidia; order Bacteroidales; family Muribaculaceae; genus Lepagella. Next base: position 131 of record CABUTY010000028.1, read on the forward strand.
TCGGCGGTGGCGAGCATCACGCCCATGCGGCGGTGTCCCTTCACCTCCGGCTTGCCGAAGATGCGCATGTCGGTGCCTGTATAGGCCAGGGCTTTCTCCATGCCGCTGAAAACAATCTCCCTGGAGTCGCCATAAGCCAGCAGGGCATAGGATGCCGAGGGGCCGTAGAAGCGTATTTCGGGAATAGGGAGACCCAGCAACGCGCGGACGTGGAGGGCAAACTCCGACAGGTGCTGCGAGATCATGGTGACCATGCCCGTGTCGTGCGGGCGCGGCGACACTTCCGAGAAGATTACATCGTCGCCCTTGATGAACAGCTCCACGCCGAAGATGCCGTGGCCACCGAGAGCTTCGGTGATCTTGGCGGCAATCTCGCGGGCTTTTGCCAAGGCTGTCGCGCTCATGGGCTGTGGCTGCCAGCTGCGTCGGTAGTCGCCATCCTTCTGGTAGTGGCCGATAGGCTCGCAGAATGATGTGCCGCCTATATGGCGCACGGTAAGAAGTGTGATTTCGTAATCGAAGTCTACAAAACCTTCCACGATGACGGCGCCGGCGCCGGAACGTCCCTCTTCCTGCGACATGTGCCATGCCTTGTCGATATCCTCCTCGGTCTTCACGAGGCTCTGGCCATGGCCGCTGCTCGACATCACCGGCTTCACCACACATGGAAGGCCGATGCGTCCCACGGCCGCCTTGAACTCCTCTTCCGTTTCTGCAAACTCATAGGGAGAAGTAGGGAGCCTGAGCTCTTCGGCGGCAAGCTTGCGTATCTCGCGGCGGTTCATCGTGATGAATGTGGCGCTGGCTGTGGGAACCACGTTCCATCCCTCTTTTTCCAGAGCCATGAGAGTCGGTGTGGCTATGGCCTCGATTTCCGGTATGATGTAGTCGGGTTTCTCCTCCTCCACTACCTTGCGCAGCGCTTCGCCGTCGAGCATCGACAGCACTATGGCTTTGTCGGCGACATGCATAGCCGGTGCTCCGGCATACTTGTCGCAAGCCACTACCGTCAGACCGTAACGCTGAAGCTCTATGACCACTTCCTTGCCAAGCTCTCCGCTGCCCAGCAGCATCGCCTTGCGGCCGCTTACGCTCCCGGGTGTTCCTATCTCTATCATCTATTTATTGTCTGTTTATGATTTATTCCGCAAAATTACTGATTTTCGACCGTTCCCACAAATAACCATATCGTCGTTTTCCCGTTATTATTATTGTGGGGCTATAGTAAACCTGAATACAAAATACGTAGGATATGATGAAGGAGAAATCGGCGGGGAAGTATCATGGCATACTGTTCATGGCATTGTTTGCCTGTGCCGCCTGCTATATCGGCGAGTGGGGGATGCTTAAGGCATTGTCGCTGTCGCCTCTGATTATAGGTATAATATTGGGTATGGTCTATGCCAATTCGTTGCGGAACCATCTGCCTGAGACGTGGGGGCCGGGGATAAAATTCTGTTCCAAGAGCGTGCTGCGTCTGGGCATAATTCTGTATGGTTTCCGTCTGACGTTTCAGGATGTGATGGCTGTGGGGGTCGCCGGCATAACTGTGGACGCCATTATTGTGGCCACAACAATCCTTGGCGGTGTTCTTGTGGGACGATGGCTGAAGATGGACCGTGATATCGCGTTGCTGACCTCTATCGGCAGCGGTATATGCGGGGCTGCGGCAGTGTTGGGCGCCGAGGCCACAATGAATACCAAACCGTATAAGACGGCCGTAGCTGTTGCCACGGTCGTGATATTCGGAACTCTCTCCATGTTTCTGTACCCTGTCGGTTACAGAATGGGAATAATAGATCTCACGCCTGTTCAGATGGGAGTGTTCTCGGGGGCCACGCTCCATGAAGTGGCTCATGCCGTAGGCGCAGGCAATGCCATGGGCGAGGATATCTCGAATATCGCCATAATAGTCAAGATGATCAGGGTGATGCTGCTCGTGCCTGTGCTGCTGATTCTGGGCTGGTGGGTTGCCGCACGCACACGCCGTAAAGGTGCCGAAAAGGGTAAGACCAAGGTGGCCATACCTTGGTTTGCTGTCGGTTTTCTTGCTGTGATAGGTTTCAACAGCTTCGGTCTGCTTCCCGGCGCGGTGGTGGAATGGATCAATGCCTTCGACACGTTCCTGCTTACGATGGCGATGTCGGCGTTAGGTGCCGAAACGAGTTTCGCAGCCTTCAGGAAAGCTGGTGCAAAGCCGTTTGTGCTGGCGGCGATTCTCTATGTGTGGCTTCTTCTGGCCGGTTATCTGCTGGCAAAGCTCATAGTGTTCTGACGGCAGCGTTAGTCTTCGATAATCATGCGTATGTCGCCGATTGCGATAGACGCCTGCATGAGCAGAATCACGCAGCTGTCGCGCGATATCTGACATGTCACCGGATAATTGCTCTTGTTCCCTCTGTAGGTGGTCAGGACTTCCACTTCGTAAGATGGCGTCCCCTCGTAAGAGGCGGCGCCCTTATATGTGACGTAGCTGTGGCTTGTGGTGCCGTCGGGCATTTTTACCGGTATTGTAACGGTCTGTCCGGAGGTGAGGGAGCTGAAGTCGATGCTGTGGAATATGCGGTACATTGCGAGCATGTCGACACTGATGCTGACGGCTTCCATGGTCTGAGGGGAGGCGCTGAGGGATCCGAGACCCGAGATTGTCTTGTAGTTTGAGGGGCTGAGCGGCTTGTAGCTGCCATCCTGTATGGCGGCAATGAATGGCTTGGAATACCATCCCGCGCGGTACGTCTCGTGGAACTCGTCGCAGCCGTCGGCACCGCGTGAGGAAATCATGCGCAGTGTGTCGCTCACGGTGTACTCCCGTCCGCCCCAGGGTATCGTGTGCCCGTTGAGAGTGGCTGTAAAGGTCTCGCCGTCGTCGTCAAGGGTGACTGTGCCCTGAGCCGCCGTCTTGTTGATGAAGCCCCAATGATAATCGAACTTGTATTTTAGAGTGACAGCCCCGGCGGATATCACCATGACAGCCATAAGAAGCATTGTAATTATCCTTTTCATAATCATTGTTTTTTTGCGCTCGATGAGCCGCTGTTCAGAGGTATAACAAATGAAAAGGGTAAAAGGAAAGCGCCGGAGTCATTGCTTCTCCAGCGCTTTGTTTTGAAATGAGGGTTGAAATCCAGAAAGTCACTGGACAGACCGTAAACGTCCGCTCGTTATGCTCCGATGCATGGAGTTTTCTGACACGTCACAGCGTGTCTCTCTCCGTTCTCAGTACATCCGCAGTCTATGCCGGCGTCATCATCGGCTCCGACCCGCTCACCTACGCCGCCGCGTTCGCTGCCCTCAGCTTCGTGCGCCTCGCAGACAAGAAAGGAGGTGACGCATGAGCCGCAACATCCCCGATATCTCCATCGCAAAGGTGATGAACTTCAACGCGGCCGGAATGCCCGACAACGTGCAGTTTGAGATTGCAGCCATCATCGACACAGCCGATGAAATCACGCACCTCGGCCGCATCCGTTTTGAGGATGCATCCGACATCGTGCTTCTCTACAACATCCTCGGCAGCTACATCCGGATGACCGACCTTGATGAAGCCGACACGGAAGAGGAAGGAGGTGACCAATGAGTGTCTTCGACGATGCAATCCGCAGTGCCGCAGGAAACATGACTCCGGACAGCGACGAGAAACCAATGATGGACTGCAACGCCATCATTATCGAGGAGTATCTTGTACGTTATTCCCCTGCCGAGACTTTCGGTGCCGGAGTGGTCATACAGACCACCGCCGACATCATAAACAGCCTCGCCGACTTGGCTGACCTCACGCATGACGAGGTCAACGCCGTCCTGATCCGTCAGGGATATCGCCCGGGACGCAACGGTTCCGGTTCATTCGGATGGATGATGCGCCCGATTTAGGTGTTGCATATGTCCCCGAATTTTGTTATATTTGTAGAAAATATCAGACAGCAATGAAAGCGTTTATCATCATAATTGGAATATTCATCTTGATAATGGTCATTCCCGCCTTTTTCTCCGATGAGGTGAAGGCTGAGCCTAAGAAGAGAGAGCCATTGTTCAAGAACTGGCGGCCGGACGATACCGGAGGCCTACGTTGGATGGGCAATAAAAAGCGGGCCCGAAAGAAAAAGAAATATTTCTGGGATGATTAAAGCATAACGCCACAGCGACTTCTCGCTGTGGCGTTTTCGTCTTTTATAGGATGTTCCTATACCTCTATTTTTGTGGAAAATCTCTCCACATTCATGAGTTATAGGAACATCAACGATAAAGCCACCGTCAGACTGTTCGTGAACGGCGAACAGGCAAAGGAGGCTATGGAGCGTCTGAAGAAAACATCTGACGATCTCAAAAAGAGCATTCAGGAGGCAAAGGATGCCGGAAAACTGAAAGAGGCAAATAAACTCCAGCGCGAACTCGACAAGGTCACTAGGGAACTCAATCGTACAGAGTCTGCCGCTAAGGGTACGGGAATCGTCCTCAACGACCTCAGCAATACTTCAATATACGGTCTGCGTAACTCTCTGAAATATCTCCAGAGGGAATTGAGTATGACCAAGCCTGATTCTGAGGCTTGGCACCGCTATTCAGAGCAGATTCAGAGAGTCCAGGACCGTATAAATGAACTTAACGGTGAATTAGAGGAACAAAGGTCTCTATGGGACCGATTCAAGGGCTGGGCCGACACTGCATGGCCTGCACTTGATCTGCTCAGACAGTGGGGCAGCGGTATAGTAGATATCGCACGCGGTGCCGTCGATGCGTTCGCCGAGATGGATCAGGAAATGGCAAATGTTCGCAAGTTCACGGGCATGGGTGCAGAAGATGTGGCCGCTCTCAATGAGGAGTTCAAGAAGATGGACACACGCACCTCTCGCGAGGATCTGAACAAACTCGCCCAGGAAGCCGGTCGTCTCGGCAAGACTTCGCCTGAGGATATCATGGGATTTGTCCGAGCCGCCGATAAGGTCAATGTCGCTCTCGATGACCTCGGGGAGGGCGCGACGCTTACCCTCTCCAAACTTACCGGCGTGTTCGGCTATGAGCAGATGTACGGAACGGAGCAGTCGCTTCTTAAGGTGGGTTCTGTCATAAACGAACTGTCGCAGAACTGTTCCGCTTCCGCTCCATACCTTGCCGACTTCGCCTCCCGAATGGGAGGTGTCGGAGCTCAGGCTAACATGACCATACCCCAGATTATGGCTTTCGGTGCCGTGCTGGATGCCAACGGTCAGCAGGTCGAGGCTTCCTCTACCGCCCTGTCGCAGGTCATTGTCCGCATGATGCAGGAACCCGCGAAGTACGCCAAGGTGGCTGGTCTGGATGTGAAGAAGTTCTCCGATATGCTGAAGACGGATGTAAATGGAGCTTTGATTATGTTCTTGGAGACGCTGCAGAAGGCAGGAGGCATGGATGTCCTTTCCCCGATGTTCAAGGACATGGGAGAGAACGGTTCCCGTGCAATCTCGGCACTCTCGACACTTGCCACTCATATTGACGAAGTGAAGGCCCAGCAGGAGGCCGCAAATGTCGCGTTCAAGGAAGGAACATCCATAGATAAGGAGTTCAGCGTTCAGAACACCACCGTTCAGGCTTCACTAGACAAGGCTAAAAAGGCTGCCAATGATCTCCGTATCGAACTGGGAGAGAAACTCTCGCCCGTAATGTCCCATATCATTTCATCATCCACCGCTCTGATTCGCGTGATGATGACGGTTGTCAGATTCATGCTGGATCAGAAAGTCACCATCATGATGCTGGCAGTGGCAATGATAACATATTACACCGTCATCAACGTGGCCACAATAAAGACAACAGCCATGACAGCCGCCACCAAGGCATGGGCAGTGCTGTGCAAGGCTCTTCCGGCGACAATGGCTCTTGTGAAGGTCGCAGTGGCTGCTCTGACGAATTCGGTGCAGTATTTTACCAACGGTCTTCAGGTCAACTATGCCATGCAGCTCCGTTGGCGCAATGCCTTGAATCTTATGGCGGCTGCCGGGGGCGCCAAAATCTTCATAGCCATCACTACCGCCGCACTTGCCTTGTCTCAGGTTCTCGTGAGGCTCATCGCCAACCATCAGGCCCATGTCAGGGCTTTGCAGACCCTGAACAATATCAGGCAGCAGGCTATCGGGCAGGTGGAAGAGGAGAAGTTCAAGCTTCAGCAGCTTATGAAGGCAGCCTCGGACGTGAACGCCACCGAGGAAAAACGTCTGGAGATTTGCAACAAACTGAACGAGACTGTCCCTAATATGAGGGCGAACATCGACAAACTGACCGGCGCTTTCATATATTCAAAGGATGCCGTCGATGAGTATGTGAAGTCCCTTACTCACTTATATGAAATCCAGGGGGCAAAGGATAAACTCAAGGAACTGGGTAAAAAACGTGCGGATCTTACCGTGAAAAAGACCAAACTTGAGGACGAACGGCAGAAAATAGTTGGAGAGCAATCCCAGTATGCCTCAAACGCTTCCGGGAATTTTGGTTACACCACCACTTCCGGTGCAGCCATGCCTTCATTCGCCTTGACCATGACAGGTTTCTCCGGAGCCGCCGAGCGTCTTGACATGAATCTTAAATCCGTTAACCGAGACCTTCAGGAACTCGATGAACAGTCAAAACTCATTTATAAGACTTACGGTGTACTGGAACTGATGTCGGATGGACCGAAACAGGATTTCAATCCCTCCGTAGATGAAAACGCAGGAACCGGCTATACGTCGCTGGGAGCTGGGTCAAGTGGCTCACGTTCCGGAGCTGAGGATCGTTTCGTCTCCGAAAAAGTTTGGAAGGATAAGGAGGAAGCCCTGGCCCGTATCTCCTACGCCAAAGGCGAATCAGACTATGAGGAATACACAATCAAGATGAGTCAGATCCAGGTTGACTACAATCAGAAACTTTTGGATCGTACCGATGTGTCCGGAACAGAACGTTTGAAGATTCAGGCTGATTATTGGGAGACAACCAATAAATATATTCAAGCCCAGCATACTCAATTAGTCAGCATTGAGAATGCTTCCTATGAAGAATCTGTCCGGGCCCTCAATGAGGCGTATGCCAAGAAACTTGAAGCTGGGAACATGTCTGCCGAGGAAAGTGAAGCAGCAGAGAAATCCCATCAGGAGGCTCTGGAACTCGCCGAGCTTGAACATCTCAAACGTTTGACAGTATTCACGAAGGGAGGCTCAGAGGAACGCAACAAAGCGGAGCAACAGTATCTTGACGCTCGTCTCCGTGCCGCTCAACGACATCAGCAGGAATATGAGAAGGCCCAGCAGGAACACGAGAAGCGACTGGCATCCTTCAAGGATAAATATTTCGGCTTGAATGCCACCGAAAAACAGGCGGCATACGATGCGGATATCGCTACGCTGACCGAGGTCTATAATGCGGAGATCATCGCTGCCGGCAATAATGCCGACGAGAAACTCCGCATCGAGGAAGCGTTTCAGGCGGCGAAACTCGCCCTCCAGAAACAATACGGTCTGCTCGCCGAGGAAGACAACCGGAATGCCATGCAGAGAGCCATTGATTCATCTGTCGAATGGCTCAATGGCGATGGCGGCAAAGCGTTGACCGGGACGCTCAACACTTTGGTTTCCGGCATGTCCTCGATCTTCTCCGGACTTTCCTCGATGATGCAAGCCGAGCTTGAGATCCAGACGGCGGCAATCAAAAAGCGTTATGACGCTGAGATTGACCGCGCCCAAGGTAATTCGTATCGGATTAGGAAACTGGAGAAACAGCGCGACGCTGAGCAAGCCAAGGCTAAGAAGGAGGCAAACCGCAAAATGTTTGCTCTGCAGGTCATTCAAGCCGTGGCTCAGACCGCCACAAATGCCTTGAATGCCTATGGCTCTGCGGCTGCTGTCCCCGTTGTCGGCTACATCCTGGCACCTATCGCCGCCGCTATGGCGGTAGCTGCCGGTGCCATACAGATTGCCGCCATCAAGAAACAGCAACAGGCATCAGAATCGCAGGGATTCTCCAAAGGTGGTTTCACGAAACCCGGAGCCGTCAATGAACCTGCCGGCATCGTCCATGCGGGCGAGTGGGTCGCTTCGCAGAAACTTCTCGCTACCCCTGTAGCCCGTCCCATGATTGAGGCTCTGGACTATGCGCAGCGCACAAATACCATCGGATCTCTCAAAGATGAGGATGTGTCGCGCTCCATCCGCGCCACTGACTCGATGGTTCGCATGGCTGAGTCCGACGGATCATCCGCGCTCATGGTGGCTGCCGTTGTCCAGAATGCCGAGGCTATGGCGGCTCTTAACGAGCGCCTCAAACAACCTATCGATGCGGCTGTTTCCATCGCCGGAGAGCATGGTTTCGTTCAGGCTGAGGATAAATACAACAGATATTTGAAAAATAAATCTCCAAAGGATTTCTGACATGAATCTATATATCGACGGCAAGAAAGCCGTCATCAAATCAGGCTCATCGTTTGAGTATATCTCGGAAAACCGTGCATTCACGGATTCCGATGCATATACTCTCTCGATTACGCTCCCTATGGCTGGATGCCCGCAAAATCGGGACATCTTCGGCAATATGGAGAGAATGGACTTCAATTCCCGTATTGTCGTCCTAGATGCAACTATCGTTGACGGAGATTTTTGCAAAACCGGTGTTATCTCGGTTGTCGAAGCAACGGAATCCGAGCTTAAAGTTCAGTTCCTCGAGGGACGTTCGGTTCAGAACTTCTCTGTAGATTATGATGAAATCTACATCAATGAACTGAATCTCGGCTCATATCCTGCTTCTTTCCCTGGCCCTCCGTCCTATCCTACATGTGATGAAGGAGCGGACTATGTGCCGTTCCAATGGGTCAACGATGCTGCGGAAGGATTTATCAACAACGAAATCTCCGGTGTAAATTTTCCTGTTTGGGCCGACAGTACCGTAAAGGAGGGGAAACTGTCATATATGCCATATCTCCTTTTCATAACAAAGAAAATATGTCAGGCAACAGGTTTTACCTATGACTTTTCCCCATGGGAAACCTCAGAGGACCGTTTCCTTATCATCTGCAACGCAATTCCCGCAGCTTGGGATGTGCCTGCGATTGCCCGTGCGCTTCCTCACTGGTCATTTCCGGAATTCTTTGCACAACTCGAAAGGTTCCTGGTTTGTGAGTTCGATATTGATTATAAGAAAAAATCAATATCGATGAAATACTCCAGAGAAGTCGATTCTCTTAACAGGGTTGTGAAAATCGAGAACATCGTGGATGATTTCAGTTCTGACATATCCCATAAGGATTTCCTTTGCAAATATCGGACAGCTTCAAGGATTCACTTCACTGATCGCGGTGACTCTCAATGGAAATTTGAGAGTTGTAGTTGGTTCATCGAGATGATGATGAATGACCCTAATCGTGTCATGGCCTTCAACACCGTAGGTGAATACAACACCTGGTATAATCAGAATCGCGCCCATTTCGGAGGTACCACCAAGGATGCCGTCAGAGGCCCGAATCGAGGGAAACTCTATCACATTGTAGAAAACAATAAGTTTTTTATTTGGTATGTGATCCCATCGGATTCTCGTTATATAGCAGGGAGAAAACCTGTGGCCGAATGTTACTATCGCTCTATTCCGCTCAACAGGTTCTGAGATTATGTCTATGATA
>CABUTY010000029.1 GCA_902494595.1 uncultured Porphyromonadaceae bacterium
CCGTCTCGACCCCACACGTCCCGTGACCTGCGGTATGGACCAGATCAACTCCGTTGTCGACAACGGTTTCGCCGCCGCCCTCGACATCCCCGGTTTCAATTACAAGCCGCAGTATTACGACACGGTCTATGCACGGTTGCCGCAGCACATGGTGCTGGGTTCCGAGACTGCCTCTACTGTTTCCTCCCGAGGCGTTTACCATTTCCCGGTTACCTTCCCCGACAAGGATGGACATCAGGTGGTGATGCATCCCGACAACCAGTCGAGCAGCTATGACCTGGAGACGTGCTCATGGTCGAATATACCCGACCTTGACTTTGCCCGCGACGATGACGACGAGTGGGTGCTCGGCCAGTTCGTATGGACAGGCTTCGACTATCTCGGCGAGCCGTCGCCTTACGACACCGACGCCTGGCCCTCGCACAGCTCTGTATTCGGCATAATTGACCTCGCCTCTCTGCCCAAGGACCGCTACTATCTATACCGGTCGCAATGGAACAAGAACGACAAGACCCTTCACATCCTCCCCCACTGGACATGGCCGGGACGTGAAGGAGAGGTGACACCTGTATTCGTATACACCGACTCTCCGAAAGCAGAGCTGTTTGTAAACGGCAAGAGTCAGGGCATGCGCGAGAAAAACGACTCTACAATGGTGAACCGCTATCGTCTGATGTGGAACGAGGTCCGTTACGAGCCGGGAGAGCTGAAAGTTGTCAGCTACGACAAGGCGGGCAACAAGACAGGAGAAGCCGTGGTCAAGACGGCCGGCAAGCCTGACCATATAGTGCTGAGAGCCAACCGCAATGCTCTTGACGCTGACGGCGAAGATTTGGCATACGTGACGGTACAGGTGGCCGACAAAGATGGGAACATCATCCCGGGCGACAGCCGTGAGGTCAACTTCAAGGTTAGCGGCGCCGGCAAGTTCCGTGCCGCTGCCAACGGCGACCCCACATCGCTGCGCCTGTTCCACCTCCCACAGACCGACCTCTTCAGCGGCGCCGCCACCGCCATCGTACAGAGCGCCGACAAACCGGGCATCGTGACTCTAAAGGTTTCCGCCAAAGGTGTGAAGCCCGCCACTATCACTTTACCAGTGAAATAACAACAGTAAAGGCAGGTTCTATAAATTGGCTTGCGATGATTTTGGATTTAAATCTGAGGGATTTTCAACGTTGAAGAGGGAGTTTAGCGAGCTAAACGACCGATGAAAACGGAAGAAAATCATCAGATTTAAGTCAAAATCAGCCAAGAGCCTGCAATTTAAGATTTATAATACGGCCGCGTCCAATTTATAGAACCTGCCTAATAATAACCAAGGTATTTATCCTTAAAAATCATCACGACAGAATGGAAGACATGAAAGAGAAAGTGGCCAAAGCGTTCAAGGAGCGCTTTGGCAAGCAAGGAACTACATATGCATCATCAGGCCGCATCAACCTTATCGGCGAGCATACCGATTATAACGGAGGCTTCGTGTTCCCGGGAGCCATCGACAAGGGAATCTGGGCGGAGCTTGCCGCCAACGGCCTCGAGAAATGCAGGATATACTCCATGGACCTTGACGACTATACCGAGTTCGGGCTTAAAGAGGAGGATGCACCGAGCCAGGGGTGGGCACGCTACGTGTTCGGCGTATGCCGCGAGATTCAGAAACGTGGCGGCAAGGTTGAAGGTTTCGATGCCGTATTCGCCGGCAATGTGCCGTTAGGCGCCGGCCTCAGCTCGTCGGCAGCCCTGGAAAGCTGCTTCGCCTTCGCTCTCAACGACATGTTCAACAACAATGTGATAAGCAAGTTCGACCTTGCCCGTATCGGACAGAGCACCGAGCACAACTATTGCGGCGTGAACTGCGGCATCATGGACCAGTTCGCAAGCGTCTTCGGCCGCAAGGGACATCTGATGCGTCTCGACTGCCGCTCGATGGAATACGAGTATTTCCCCTTCGATCCGAAGGAGTACCGTCTGGTGCTGGTGGACTCGCGTGTGAAACACGAGCTTAAGGATTCCCCCTACAACAAGCGTCGCGAAAGTTGCGAGCGGGTAGCCTCGCGTCTGGGCATGGAGACACTGCGCGACGCCACCATGGAGGAGCTCGACGCCATCAAGGGCGACATCTCCGCCGAGGATTATTTCCGCGCCAAATTCGTGATCGAGGAGAAGGATCGCGTCCTCGCCGTCTGCGACGCCCTTGAAAAGGGTGATTACGAGACTGTCGGCAAGAAGATGTATGAGACCCATCAGGGTCTGTCGAAAGACTATGAGGTAAGCTGCGAGGAACTCGACTTCCTCAACGACATAGCCAAGGAATGCGGCGTAACCGGCTCGCGCATAATGGGCGGCGGTTTCGGCGGCTGTACTATCAACCTTGTGCCCGACGGACTGCATGACAGCTTCATAGCCGAGGCAAAGGCCCGCTTCAACGAGAAGTATGGCCATGAGCCTATGGTTTATGACGTGGTCATCTCCGATGGCGCACGCAAATGTGAGTGACTATGAACATCTCTGAAAGAACATTCCCGAGCACCAAAGGCGACATCAGCGTCTTCAAGCTCGAGAACCGCAGCGGAGCATGGGTGGAGCTCTCCACCCTCGGCGCCGGTGTTGTGGGGCTGGCAGTCCCCGACCGTAACGGCTCTATCGGCGAAGTGGCGCTCGGTTACGCCAACCCCGCCGACTATCTCTACGACGGCCCTTGCATGGGCAAATGTCCCGGAAGATATGCCAACCGTATCGCCAACGGTCATCTCGAAGTGGACGGTAAAGAATATAAGCTGGCCATCAACAATGGCCCCAACGCGCTTCACGGTGGCCCCGAAGGGTTCCAGAACCGTATATGGCAGGCCCGTAGGCTCCCCGACGGCGTGGAGTTCTCATATGTCAGCAAAGATGGCGAGGAAAATTATCCCGGCACACTTACCCTCAAGGCCATATACACCTGGAGCGAGGACAATGTGCTCACTCTGCGCATGGAGGCCGTGACCGACAGCAGGACGGTGGTCAACATCACCAACCATTCCTACTGGAATCTTGCCGGCAAGGACAGCGGCAGCGTGCTCAACCATGAGATGAAGCTGGCCGCCGACAAGTGGCTCCCCACCGACATGACGCAGATTCCTACCGGCGAACTCTCCGATGTGGCCGACACGCCGATGGACTTCCGCGACTTCAAGACCCTCGGCCGCGACATAAAGGCTGACTTCGAGGCTCTGAAAATCGGCAAGGGATACGACCATTGCTGGGTTATCCGCGACTGGGAGCCGGGCAGGATGGTGGAGGATGCCGTTGTGCTGCGCGACTCCCGTTCCGGCCGTGTACTGAGCATCGACTCCGACCAGCCCGGCGTGCAGATATATACCGGCAACTGGCTCGACGGCTCTCCCGAGAACTGCGACGGCCATCCCTACCGCGATTATGACGGCGTGGCCATAGAGATGCAGGGGTTCCCCGACGCTCCCAACAAGCCTCAGTTCCCCTCGCAGTCGCTCGCTCCAGGAGAGGTGTATGTCCGTACCATCAAGTTCCGCTTCTCCGCCGAATAATCTTCCCCCCAATCATATTGCGGGCCGTATCCGACATGGATGCGGCCCGCTCAGTTTTCCCTTTATTCATGCGGTCTGACCAGGCTTGTACATATATTGTACATATGCTTTTTTAGTCTGCGACGCGCTTTTTTCATAATTTTGCCGCTCAAAACAAAAGTATTTATGAAAGCACTATCCAAGCTGATTCTTTTTGTGGCGGCATTCATCAGTGTCCTGCCCGTCCTTGGTGCTACGGAGGTCTCCATCTACCATTACGAGAATGTGCAGTTTGTCTATCGTGTCAACCTCACCGACAAGATAGCGAAACTATGGTATGTCTATGACCGTAACGACAAAAAGATAAAGACCATGGAGATTCCCTCCAAGATCAAATACACCAAAGGGGGCACCACCTACACTCTCACGGTTACAAAGATTGCAGACAACGCTTTCGGAGATGCCCAGGCCGTGAACATCACCATACCCAATACGGTGACTGAAATCGGCAGCAGCGCCTTTGCACAAGGGTATACCAAGCACGTCAACATTCCTACCAAAGTTGAGGTGATCGGAGAATCCGCCTATGCCAACTGCTCCGGGTTGGGAGATGTGAAGATTCCGGCCACATGCCGGAAAATCGAAAGTTTCGCTTTTGCCAAATCTAAGATGAGTTCGCTGAAAATAGCTGACGGCGATGTGCCTCTCACGATGGGCCAGGGTGTCTTCATGCAGTCGAATGTCACCAAGGTGACACTTCCCTTGCGTCTCACCTCTATGGGCAACCGTGCTTTCTCGCGATGCCACTCGCTGCAGGAAGCTCATATCTATGGCGTGAAACTTATCGACGACTGGTCGTTTGAGGAATGTACATCGCTGACTACCGTCACCATCGGGAGTGGCGTCACAGAGATTGGCTTCCTTGCCTTTGCGGAATGTCCGCGCCTTGCCAACATCTCCTGGCCCACCTCCGTGACTGTCATCGGCGACGGCGCCTTTCAGGGATGCACCAGCCTCGCAGGCATGAATTTCCTTCCCGGCATACAGTCGATAGGCCAGGCTGCCTTCTCCACATGCACGGCTATGACGTATCTCACATTCCCAGCCTCGCTGAAATCGTTAGGATATGCCGCTTTCGCCCATTGCGATGCTCTTAAGAATGTGAAGTCAGAGGCTCCCACCCCTCCCGCAGCCTATGAAAACTCTTTCCCCGACTGCGTCAAAAACATCACCCTCGACATCAACACTGCCTGGATACCGGCCTACCGCAATGCCGATGGATGGAGCAAATTCCAATATCTTACCACCGGAGTGGAGGACGCCGGCATCGACACCCCCGCCTATGATGTGAAATGGTATGACCTCCATGGCAATCAAGTCGCCCCCGGCCATCTCAACAAAGGAATCTACATCCGCATCGTCAACGGCAAAGCATCCAAAGTAATCATCCCCTGACAACCAAAACAAAGCCTGACTCGGTTTAAAGAAATTCTGTAATTCTCCTACCCGGTTCAGGCTTTAGAACGTGCTCTTATGACCTCGTTGTTAACGCGACGGGGTTATATATTTTTTGCCGTTACGAATCAATATCCGGCTATTGCTGTCCACATCCTTTACCTTGATTCCTCTGATATCATAGACCATATCATTCTCACGGTCGGATTCAGCCGTAATATTGGTGATGCCGGAAGCTGCTTTAACAAACTCTCCATCCTCAAACTTCATAAGACCTGCGTACAGGAATGTGACCCATACTGTTTCTTTGTCGGGGACTATGGATACTATATAATCAGTGCCAGCCTGAGAGTCTGCATCTTTATAGCTGTATTTTTGGAATTTGCCATTCTCTCCTCTTACCACCAGGTCTGTCTCTGCTCCGTACCATACCATAGAACCATTCACAGCCACTGATGTACATTTGGCAGCCACCGCACTTACGGGTGTCTCGAACGCATCCATCTTCCCGTCACGGCATATCCACATTCCATTGTCAGTTGCAACTATCACAGATCCATCCTCCTGAACGGCTATGCTGTTAACGTTCTGATTAGATTCTTCAATGAAATGCATACCCTCATCATCAACGTATCCCAATTTCATACCGATGGAAGAGCTTGACACGCCAAACCACATTCTCTTATCCTTTTCAGACCATGCCAATGTCTGGAAACTGTAGTTTGCGGCAGTGGGTGACGGGCTGTCAAATGTGGCCCATCCATTCTGTGTCTCATGAAGCATCTTGTGCGAAGCTCCTACCCACAGACCCGAGGCATATTCCATGGCACTTATATTCTGCAAATCGGCCGCTCCACTCTCTATCGGCGTAAACACTCCGTTATCAAACAGCGCCAACCCGGTATTTGCATTTCCACCAATAGCCACTTTACCATCCTCCGCAACAGCTACAGAAGTTATATCACGATATTTTTCTGTGGAATAAACCTTGAATCCACCGATCTGCTTGTCGTATTGCATAAGACCCTCGCTTGTAGCCTGCCATACGCAGTCACTGTCAACCGCAGTTTTGTAATGTTTAATCGCCGCACCATCAGCTTGCTGACACACAGCTGCAAGTATCACAGCCACAACGGCCATCACCAGCCTAAATAACTTCCTTTCCCTACAATTCCAATTTGAAGACAAAGCACCAAATACGATTACTAATCTCTTTTTCTATTATCTGAGCTATTCGGCATCTTAGAAAAGGCAATTAAATCATATTTACATTGCACTCTGTGTCACGATTTAGTCATAATTTCTT
Source organism: uncultured Porphyromonadaceae bacterium (assembly GCA_902494595.1). GTDB lineage: Bacteria > Bacteroidota > Bacteroidia > Bacteroidales > Muribaculaceae > Lepagella. The sequence continues at coordinate 6,286 of CABUTY010000029.1, forward strand.
TTGAGAGTGCCATCGATGCACATTGCCAGATTGAGATGTCATACTTGGATGAATAATTCACGACCACTTCATACATTACATAACCTCCCTTTTCATTGACATCAGATTCTACTATTGTAGCTGCTGACTGATTTAGTGCTGCATTTTCCGCGCATACACTCAAAAAGGATATGAGCGACACCAGTATTGCCACTACCACGCGCAAGCTGTTGTTTGTTTTCATCTCGTTCCTAATTTAGACGTTATCAACCATTTATCCCTATAAAACCACCTCTGTGATTCCATAATAAGAACGCCACAAATTTAAATAATATTTTTTAAATTTCAAAATATTTCTGATTAATACTCATAAATTTAACAATAACAATTTTACATTAGGCCATAATCACACTACTAAAAATAGGATATATCTATACCATATAGACCTTATCACGCATCAAATAGTCTAACAAATTCGAAATTTAAAAAATCCTATTGGCTTAAATCTATTAATTGACTCTTAACAATTTATCATTTGCTTTGCATAGATAATCACCTACATATTGGGTACATATCTTCGGTATATTATATAAAATGCACACGAAGTGGCAAATTTATTGAAAGAGCATCTGCTGTGATTATTAGGCTATGATTCAAACTGATATTATAGATTTGTAAAAATACCGACACCACAGCATGGCAAGTGTGGAGATAGTAAAGTAACGCTGTCCTCTAAGCCAACATATTATCGCACCCGGACCTTTTCCTACATGGTAGGCAAACAGCGTCTTTGAAAGTTCGCGCTTCTACATAAGGATATCTGCATAGTTACTTGCCGCTTCTGCGAGGGTCTGAAAATTAGTGTGGTCCAAGTTCTGTGATCCATCGGTGCTGTTCCGGTTCAATTCTGTGATTCCCCAAATTAGACAATGAAAACAAAGTTATATTACTACTCTATTGTGTATTCTTGAGTACCGGAATTCCGAATTGAGCTACTTTTCGCTTGATTTGTAAAGTTGCCATAACAAACACCCCGGGCAGCGGGAATCGGTGATTCCTGCTGTCCGGGGTCATATTATCAGGACCCAGCGGGTCGTCGGCCATAGCCTTGGCTATGGGCGGTGATGACGTATCCGGCAATCCGGATATGTCGGATTATTTATAGGAGGCGTTGTGCATGTCGCCCGTCTCCATGAATGCCTGATGAAATGCGAAGGCATCCTTGAGGCTGTGCTGCGTATGGAATCCTTTGCCCTCGGTGAGCTTGAGATAATCCCACATAAGCTGCTTGTAGTCAGGATGCACGCAGTTCTCGATGATGGTCTGCGCACGCTGTATGGGGCTCTTGCCGCGCAGGTCGGCAACGCCCTGCTCCGTGGCAAGAATCTTCACGGAATGCTCGCTATGGTCAAGATGCGATACCATAGGTACTATCGTCGAAATCTTGCCTCCCTTCTGGATTGACGGGCAGCTGAAAATCGACAGATAGGCATTGCGGCTGAAGTCGGCCGAACCGCCGATGCCGTTCATCATCTTGGTGCCCAGCACATGGGTGGAGTTGACATTGCCGAAGATGTCGGCTTCAAGAGCCGTGTTCATGGCAATCAGGCCGAGACGACGCACAACCTCCGGACTATTGGAAATCTCGCCGGGACGCATCACAATCTTGTCGCGGAAGAAATCGATGTTGTCCATGAAGTGGAGCATGGCGTCGTCGCTGAAAGTCAGCGCGCATGTCGACGCGAAGCGGCACTTGCCCTCCTCCATCAGCGTCATCACGGCATCCTGGATTACCTCCGTGTACATCTCGAACTGGGGAATCTCGGGATTCTCGCCCAGACCGTAGAGGACAGCGTTGGCTACATTGCCCACACCGCTCTGGATGGGAAGGAACTCCTTGGGAATACGGCCGGCACGGAGCTCATGCACGAGGAACTCGCAGATGTTGTCGCCGATTTTCTGTGTAAGCTCGTCGGGGCTGGTGAAGGGCTTGATGCTTTCGGAAGCATTGGAGGGCACTACGCCCACAATCTTCTTGGGGTCGATATGGAGCACGGTATCACCGATACGGTCTGACGGCTTGTAGATGGGAATCTCACGACGGTGAGGAGGATCCATGGGCACGTAGTTGTCGTGGAAGCCACGGAAAGAATTGTGATAATAGCTTGAATACTCGATGATCACCTTCTTGGCCATTTGCGCGAGCGTGGGGCTCATGCCGAGACCTGCGCCGAGAATCACGTCGCCATTGGGGCTCATCTCGGTGGCCTCGATGATAGCCACGTCAATGTCGCCGAAGAAGCCGTAACGCAAATCCTGCGACACATGGCTGAGATGGGAATCGAAGTAATGTATGTCGTGATTGTTGACGCGGTTGCGGCAATCTTTGTGGCTCTGATAGGGGGTACGCATGTTTATGGCGTTGGCACGCGACAGCTCGCCGTCTACATGGTCGTTGGTCGACGCTCCTGTGTAGAGGTTGATCTTGAATTCCTCGCCGTTTTCATGGAGTTTCTGGGCACGTTCTGCCAAGGCTACTGTTACAACTTTAGGCGTTCCTGATGCCGTAAAGCCTGACAACCCGATGTTGTCGCCGTTCTTGATCAACGCAGCAGCTTCCTCTGCTGTGATAAAAGGTATGCTCATTGTCGTTTATTAGATTTAAGAGAGGCCATCTAAAATTTCCTGCCCTGCAATTATACTGTAAAACATATTTTTACTATATTTGCAGTGTCCGGAAAGTCCAGACTCCCTCAATTGGAATTTCTGCACAAATTTATAAAAAATATGCAATAACTCCACAATGACAGAGCCCTTTTTTTTACCTGAGGAGAAAAAAAATTGCACACCGCAGAAGCGAGTGCGCATAGAAACCTATGGCTGCCAGATGAATGTGGCCGACTCGGAGGTTATAGCGGCGATGATGTCGCTGGCCGGTTACGAGCCTACCGACACCGATACGGAGGCTGCCGCCGTGATGCTCAACACCTGCTCCATCCGCGATAACGCCGAGCAGAAAATATACTCCCGGCTGTCCTACTGGAACGCCCTGCGCCGCAAGACGGGCCGCAATATCATAATAGGCGTGGTGGGATGCATGGCCGAACGCCTCAAGGAAGAGCTCGTGGAGAAACATGGCGTAGACCTTGTGGCCGGCCCCGACGCATACCGCGAGATTCCCGACCTCATAGCCGCCGCCGAAACGGGCAATCCCGCAGTGAACGTGGAACTGTCGCTCTCGGAGACATACCGCGACATCACGCCTCGACGTCTCGCCAACGGAGTATCCGGATTCATATCCATAATGCGCGGCTGCAACAACTTCTGTTCCTACTGCATAGTACCCTACACACGCGGACGCGAACGCTCCCGCGAGCCGGAAAGCATTCTCGCCGAA
>CABUTY010000030.1 GCA_902494595.1 uncultured Porphyromonadaceae bacterium
AAGATACTCAAGGGCGAAGGCCGTATCACGGAAATAAACATCGCCGAGACCCTCAAGGATGTGCGCCGCGCACTCCTCGACGCCGACGTCAACTATAAGGTTGCCAAGACCTTCACCGATACTGTCAAGCAGAAGGCTCTGGGACAGAATGTGATCAATGCGCTGAAGCCCAAGGAGCTGATGGTAAAGATTGTCCACGACGAGCTTGCCGAGCTGATGGGTGGCGACGCCGCCCCGTTGAACGTAGAGGGCAAGCCGGCCGTGATCCTGATGTCGGGTCTGCAGGGCGCCGGAAAGACCACCTTCGCCGCCAAGCTGGCCAGGAAACTCAAAAGCACGCGCGGCAAGCGGCCCCTTCTTGTGGGCGCCGACGTATACCGTCCCGCTGCCCGCGAACAGCTCCGCGTGCTCGGCGAAAGCATCAACGTGCCCGTATTCACCGATGAAGCGGGTACCGACCCGGTGAAGATAGCCCTCGACGCCGTGGCCGACGCCCGACGTAACCAGTACGACCTCGTGATTGTCGATACTGCCGGCCGTCTCGCCGTTGATCAGGAGATGATGGATGAAATCGCCGCCCTCAAGGAGGCTCTCGACCCTCAGGAAACGCTTTTCGTCGTAGACTCCATGACCGGCCAGGATGCCGTGAATACCGCCAAGGCTTTCAACGACCGTATCGACTTCGACGGCGTGGTTCTCACCAAACTCGACGGAGACACCCGCGGCGGTGCCGCCCTCTCCATCCGTGCCGTGGTGGCTAAGCCTATCAAATATGTCGGCACAGGCGAAAAACTCGAGGATATCCAGGAGTTCAACCCTGAAGGAATGGCTTCCCGTATCCTCGGAATGGGCGACATCGTGGAGCTCGCCAAACGTGCCCAGGAGGTCTACGACCAGAAAGAGGCCGAAAAACTGCAGGAAAAACTGCGCAAGAACAAATTCGACTTCAACGACTTCCGCAAGCAGATCAACCAGATCAAGAAGATGGGTAACATCAAGGATCTGGCAGCCATGATTCCAGGTGTGGGCAAAGCCATCAAGGACATTGAGATCGACGACAACGCCTTCAAGGGTATAGAGGCCATAATCGACTCCATGACTCCTTTCGAGCGTGAGAATCCCGATGCCATCAAGGGCACTCGCCGCCAGCGCATTGCCAAAGGCTCCGGAACATCCCTTCAGGAAGTGAACCGCCTCCTCAAACAGTTCGAGGAGATGCGGAAGATGATGCACATGGCTTCCAACATGAAGAACCCGGCCGAGATGATGAAGCGCATGAAGGCCCGCCAGCGCCGCTGATCTGCCAGCGCCGCCAATTAATTAGAATCAAACAGAAGATAGATTAAGGGATAATGATACAGGTCAACAATCTGTGTATGCAATTCGGGAAGAGGGTGCTCTTCCAGGATGTGAACCTCACATTCAACCATGGAAACTGCTATGGCATTATAGGCGCCAACGGTGCCGGCAAGTCCACTCTCATGAAGATACTGTCGGGGGAACTTGCTGCCACACAGGGCACGGTGACGTTCGGCCCGGGCGAGCGCCTGTCGGTGCTAAGCCAGGACCACTTCGAGTTCGACGAATGCACCGTGATAGACACCGTGATGCGCGGCCATACCGTGCTTTACGACATAATGCAGCAGAAAGATGCCCTGTACGCCAAGCCTGACTTCAGCGACGAGGACGGCATAAAAGCCGCAGAACTGGAGGAGAAATTCGCCGAGCTGGAGGGATGGAACGCCGAAAGCGATGCTGCCGCCCTCCTCTCCGGGCTCGGTATCAAGGAAGACCGACACTATATGCTCATGAAAGACATGAGCGCCAACGAGAAGGTGCGTGTGCTTCTTGCCAAGGCTCTTTTCGGAAACCCCGACAACCTGCTCCTCGACGAGCCTACCAACGACCTTGACCTTGAGACTGTGGCATGGCTCGAAAACTGGCTCGCTAACTTCGAGAACACTGTCCTCGTGGTCAGCCACGACCGTCACTTCCTGAATGCCGTAAGCACCCATACCCTCGACATAGACTACAACAAAATCTCGCTCTTTGCCGGCAACTATGACTTCTGGTATCAGTCGTCGCAGCTGGCTCTCCGCCAGCAGCAGGCCGCCAACAAAAAAGCCGAGGAGAAACGCAAGGAACTGCTCGAGTTCATTCGCCGTTTCAGCGCCAATGTGGCCAAGTCAAAACAGACCACCAGCCGCAAGAAGATGCTCGAGAAGCTCAATGTGGAGGAGATTCAGCCCTCTTCGCGCCGCTATCCCGGCATCATATTCACCCCCAACAGGGAAGTGGGCAACAAGATTCTGGAGGTAAAGGGTCTCAAAGCCACAGTCGACGGGGAAGTGCTCTTCGATGACGTGAATTTCCAGATTGAGAAGGGCGACAAGGTGGCGTTCCTGAGCCGCGACCCCAGGGCCATGACCGCCCTCTTCGAGATAATCAATGGCAAGCGCAAGCCCGACGCCGGCTCTTTCGAATGGGGACAGACCATAACCTCCGCTTATCTGCCGCTCGACAACTCCGAGTTTTTCCAGACTGACCTCAATCTCGTGGACTGGCTATGCCAGTACAGCAACGACAGCTCCGAGATCTATCTCAAGGGATTCCTGGGCAAGATGCTTTTCAGCGGCGAGGAGGTGCTCAAGAAAGCCTCTGTGCTCTCCGGCGGCGAGAAAATACGCTGTATGATAGCACGCATGATGCTCACCGACGCCAACACCCTCGTGCTCGACTCCCCCACAAACCATCTCGACCTCGAGTCGATTCAGGCTTTCAACAATACCCTCCAGAATTTCAAGGGTATAATCCTCATGGCGAGTCATGACCACGAGTTCATACAGACGGTGTGCAACCGCATCATAGAGCTGACCCCCAACGGCATCATCGACAAGATGATGGACTACGACGACTACATCGACGACGAGAAAGTGGCGGCCGCCCGCGAACGCCTCTATCCCGCCGCCAACTGACTTGACGATGTTAATAATAAGCGATAACAGAGAGTGGAGCCTCCGCAGCTCCACTCTTATAATCTAAACATAATCTAACAATTCTATTCCATGAAACACACCGTAATGTTCAAGCTCACGGGGAGCGCCGAGGAGCGCAAGGCGCTGGCCACCCGTTTTGCCGAAGCTCTTATGGAACTGCCGGCCATCATTCCACAGCTTTCTTCCATGCAGACAGGTCTGAATATCAACCCTAAGGAGGAGTATGACGTTATATTGACAGCCGAGGCTGCCTCGCTGGCCGACATAGCCGCCTACAGCGCCCATCCTGCCCATCTCGCTTGCGTCGACATCATCAAAGGGCATGTGGCTTCCCGCGCTTGCGTCGACTATGACGACTGACGACCGCCGGCCTCAACTATAAAGCTTCTATAAACCGATATCAACCAGACTATGAAAAAGATAACGCTCAGCGCACTGCTTGCCGGCCTCCTCGTCTTCTCAGGATGCCATAAGGACAATGACGCGCCCGCTCCTTTCGACGAGGAGACCTACGAAGGCCGCACCGAACTGTCACTCACCTACAACGGCTCCCCCATCTCGGGCAAAAGCGTCAAGGTCACTCCTCTGTCGCAGTCGCAGGCCCGTGTGTCGTTCTTCTCCGAAATTGACCTCGGCGACCTCAACAAGGACCTCGACGACATACCCGACTTTGCAGGGCCGGGCGTTCTCCCCGGCTCCCCGGTGGTCACCATAGATGTGCCTGTCACCGTCGATGGCATATATCACGCGTTCTCTTATTCCGGCGAGACCGATTTCGTCACCTACAGCGTGACGGCAAAATTCACCGACGAGATTATGGAATGCGCCTTCACCGACGTCAGGCTCAAGGACCAGTCGTTTGCCGGCGGTTCCTGGAAGCCTATGGCCTCCGACGGCAATCCGCTGAGCGACACCCAGCCTTTCCATATCGTATGGCAGACGCAGCAGCCGGTGGCAATCCCCGGCCTCGGTAACGGTATCCAGGATGCCCTGCGTATCCTCGTGAACACCCCCTTCATACCCGTATACAACAACACGGCCACGATGTCGCTGACGCAGGTTATCGCCAACGGGCTGCGCTCCGTGGGGATGACTGCCGACGGCAACATGCCCGTCACCTACCTGCAGACCGCCAACGGCGCCTCCGTGTTCACTCAGGTGCCCTTCGGAACTTTCCAGTATGTGCCCCTGTCGCAGTATGCCATCAAACTTTATTCTAATCCCACCGACCTGCTGACTTTGGTATTGCTCAACAACACCAACCGCGACCCCAACATTCCTGACCATCCTTTCGGCAAGCGTCAGCGCAGTGATTCGGGGATGCTCTATGCTCAGTTCATACAGATCTTCAAGACGCTGTTGCCCACGGTGTCGGAGGGGATGCCGCTGGCCTGTGTGCGCACCGGCGACACGATGATGCTTTACGCCGACACGCAGGTGCTGCTGCCGCTTCTCAAGAACGCCGTGGTGCCCCTGCTCGCCAATCCCGCCATGCGCGGCATAGTGGAAGACTTCATCACCAACAACGACAAATTGGCACCATATGCCGTCGCCCTTATGGCCGCCTATGACGCCCTCCCCCTCATCCTCGACCACACCACCAAAATAGAACTCGGTCTCAACTTCGTAAAAGCATGAGCCGGCAATGCCGGCTCATTGCCTTGTTCCTTAAATTTCATTGATTGCATTCAGATTCACAATCAATATTCCTCCCAGCAATATTCGGAGGGGGGCACTATTCTCCCATTTTTTTTGCATCCCGTAGCCGTTCCGAGAGGATTAAGATGATTATCATGCGGAGTGTGGATTTGTCCTAGTTTGAATATGAATCCACAGTCTCCATCTTTGTCACGTTCATATTTTCTGCCGGGATAATATGTTATCGTACCCTTATTTTCACACCTTATTATCTTACTCTCATTTTGTGAACATATGCCTGCGGCCCTAAGACCTCCTTCTATCCTGGCTTCATTTACACAATCTTCAATAATTGATTCATTCACCGGGGTAGATTCAGGGAATACCGCTCCTTCATTATCGCCACAAATTCCCGCTGCCGATTCTCTGCCAGCTATTTTATTCTTGTTAATGCACCTTGTGATTTTGGGAACCTGATACAGTGAGTACATGTCTCCGCATATTCCTGCACTTATACCAGTTCCCGTAATAATTCCATAATTGGTGCAGTCTGATATTTCCCCATCGGCATTCCCCATAGAAATACCGCAGGCATGAAAGTCGTCAGGCTTTCCGGAAAGGCCACAAGTAATGTTGGCATAATTTTTACATCCGGAAATCACAGTATTGCCGGAACAGTAGCTGTGATCATTAGATCTTGCAATACCAGCCGCACTTCGCAAACTTTTTACTGTCCCGGAAACTCTGCAGTCCGATATATTACCTCCATTTACGTCTACAATGCCAGTAAAATAACTACCTGTAAAGTCAATGTCGACATCAGTATTCTTGATTATTGCTCCATCATCGTTGTATAGAGTAACCAACCCTTGACATTTCCCGTTTCTTATTTTGCCTTTTACCGAGCAATCTTTTATAACCCCTCTGTTATGGAATCCACATATCAAATTTTCTATCTCATTGTAGTATTGATCCTGCGTCGAATAATCCACATCAACAGTTACATGACAGTCCTCAATCAAGCCATAGTTGTAAGTGGTTATAAACCCATCGATAGCAATACCGGTTTTAAGACCTTTGCCTTTCACGTTGATTTTTAGATTCTTGAAGGTGCCGTGGCTCCTATTAACCAATTCCTGCATATAATTTCCATTGAGGCCGGTAAAATCATAAGTTATCGTATGGCCCTGTCCGTCGAAAACATTATAGAATTTATGTCGCTGTTGCCAATTGGTAGACTCATTGATGTAGTCGCTATACACCAAATATGACGAACCCATATCCACATCGTTCATCAGAAGCACATCGCGACCCAGAATCTTACTGTCTTCCAAACAATGGGCCTTCATGAACTCAAGAAGGTCATCGCGGGTATAAATTTTGTAAGGTCCTGATGTATCTTCCGATTCCGGCGTGAATGCATAACACTGATCGGATACAATTACACGGCCTTCATCATCTTTTATATAAGATGCGTATACATACGTCTGACCGGCTACCAACCCTTCCACACTGAGTGTGAGGTCATGTATCTGGAAACGATCCTCCACCAGCCGCTTGTTTTCATGAGTTATTTTGCAATCGCCTATAGGTATGAATCTGTTTGTGCCGTTGTATTTCAAGACAATGCCACACTCATTGCGGTCGGCTGGCGTGTTGCCGTCTATGAGGTCGTAGCGGAACTGCACCCCAAGTTCCACGGGAAGGCTTTCGCCGCGGGTGCGGGCTCTTCCTGTTTTCTTGACTCCTGTGGAAAACGGGCTGAAATAACTGGCATAATGATTGAGATACCGTATATAATTATACTGTATAGGCTCTTTTTTCTTAGTTTTGGAATTAATGGCAATCGCATCAATTGTATATGAGTTGTCGCCCTTCAAATTAAAAGAATAAGTCACAGACCTTCCTTCTGCAAGCCGTGGATAAAATTTTCTGAATATATTCAGAATTCCAACGCCGGTACATCGCTGAGGTGTGCCAATGTAATTCGCCGCATCCTTTTTCTTGCATGCCGTCATAAAACTTCCATCCTTAATTCCGGAATAACAGAAGCTTGTCCATATAATTGTCCTTTTCAGATTGGGAAGATATTTGTCATAGAACTCTTCTCCAAGAGAGAATGATGTATATCGCCGTCTTTTTTGCCCCTTTTCTTTTACTGTCTTATAATAGTACCTTACCCCATGATCTATCATTGAGACATACTGTTTCTTTACTTTTTCGTCCATACTGCTGACAGGCACTATGATGTCTCCACGAGTGTTTCCATGACAGCTTACAAAAACCAGATCATAATTGCAGAAGTTCAAAAACGTTTCCGGAGCATAATTGGATGGTCTTTTAACGCCGTTGCCGTAAGACTTTCCATTCTTGTCTTTCTTATATTTTACAGAATACCATACACTGTTGAAATCCTCAAACCTGAATTGAATATTCGGGCTCCATACATAAACCTTCTTTTTTGACAGTATTCTTATCATGTCGGAATAATTGGAACGAGTTGGTGTGACATCCGGTTCATCGTCCTTGTCACCTCCAAATTCCGGAAATTCATCTTCTGTCTGCAGCACGCCATCCGCATCAAAATCATCATTGCCGTAAACATTTGACAATGAATCTACAAACTCCCTGAATCCATTTTCATCAAAGGCTTCCTCCCCATACCATGTTTCGGCGTCCTCCACATCAAGGTCCACATCCACTTGTTTATTATCATTGTCAGTGACCGTAATGATATTGCCTTTGCGACTCACATTCTTCACTGAGGGAAGTTGCCGCAGACTGTTTTCTATGGCTACTGTATCGCTGAATTCCTCGAAGGAATCCATTACATCGGCTATGGATTCATAGAACGCTGTGTAGATGTCCGCGTCTACCGGGTCAGGTTCATTCTTTACAATATTTTCAGCGCATGATACCATTATCATGCCAAGCAATAGAAAGAAAGTGAATTTTTTCATGATGAAGTAGTTTATGAATTCGATAAAACTGATTTTTATAGTTAGCAACTGATTGGAATCCTTCAGCAGGTTGATTTTTACTCTAATTCCATCAGCTCGAGGAGGCGTAGTTCGGCGGTGTCGATGGCGGCCATCAGCTCTTCAATGCGCTGGGCCGCTGTCGTCAGGGCCATATGGTCCATGGTGCCGGAGTTCATTGCCGCTTCAAGGAATTCACGTTCCGCGTTCATCGCCGGGAGGTCTTTCTCCAGCTGCTCGTATTCGCGACGTTCCCTGAAGCTCATCCTGCGCTTCTCTTCGCTGCGGCGTCGCAGCTGCTCGCTGCGCTCCTTGCGGCTCTCCTTAGCCTCGCGCCGCTCCGCCTTGCGAGCCTCGGCAACACAGTGCCGGTAGGTGGAATAGTCGCCGGGAAAATCACGCACTTCCCCGTCGCCCTCGAACACAAAGAGATGGTCCACAACCCGGTCGAGGAAATACCGGTCGTGACTCACCACTATCACGCACCCCTTGAACGAGGCCAGATAATCTTCCAGCACAGCCAAAGTCATGATGTCGAGGTCGTTGGTGGGCTCGTCGAGCACTAAGAAATTGGGTTCCCGCATCAGCACCGTGGCGAGATAGAGCCGGCGACGCTCACCTCCGCTAAGCTTGGAGATGTACTTCTGCTGGTCGGCCGGGGTGAAGAGAATCCGCGTAAGAAATTGTCGTGCCGTCAGCGTGGTCTTTTCGTCTATGCGCACTCTGTCGGTCACCTCCTCCACGGCGTCGATGACCCTCTTGTTTTCGTCGAAGTCGGTCATGCCTTCCTGACTGTAATAGCCCCAGCGGACTGTCTGTCCTATGTCAATGCTTCCCGAATCGGGATTCAGCTTACCCAACAGCATACGGATGAAAGAGGATTTGCCGACACCGTTGCCGCCCACTATGCCCACCTTCTCGTAACGGGCGAAAGTATAGCTCCAGTCGTTGAGTATTTTCTTGTCGCCGAAAGCTTTCGACACGTTTCTTGCCTCGAAGATCTTGGAGCCTATATATCGGGCTTTTACGCCGAGACTCACATTCTTCTCCGGCGCCACGCCATGGCTCCGTTTCTCAAGATCATGGAAATTGTCGATACGGTATTTTGCTTTGGAGCCGCGGGCCTGCGGCTGCCGGCGCATCCATTCGAGTTCGCCGCGAAGCAGATTGCGCACTCTCGCCAGCTCCGCCTCACGGCTTTCCATCCGTTCGGCACGCCGTCGGAGATAATAGTCATAGTTGCCGTCATAACTGTAGAGGCTTTCTCCCTCCAGCTCTATGACACGGCTGCACACCTTGTCGAGAGTCCACCGGTCGTGGGTGACCATCAGCAATGTCACCCGCTTGCGCTGAAGGTATTCCTCAAGCCATTCCACCACCTCGATGTCCAGATGGTTGGTAGGCTCGTCGAGAATCAGCATGTCGGGCTCGGTCAGGAGCACCTTTGCGAGAGCCACTCGTTTGGCCTGCCCTCCCGAAAGCTGCGATACCGGCTGCGAGAGGTCGCCGATGCCGAACTGCGTCAATAATTGTACAGTGCGTTCACGGCCATCCCACTCCGCCGGTTCCGTCCCTTCCGGAACCGCCGGCATGGCGTAATCCACCGCATTCAGTTCCGAGTCAAGAGGCGGAAGCTGCTCCAGATAACCTATATGCAGTCCGTTGCGCCACACTATCCTCCCCGAATCGGCACTCTCGCGGCCCGACAATATGTTGAGGAAGGTAGACTTGCCTGCCCCGTTCCGGGCCACAAGCCCCACCTTCTCCCCGAGGTCGATACCGAAATTCACGTCGGCAAACAGCACCCTGTCGCCATAACTCTTCGTCAAACCCTCAACCTGCAGATAACATTCTCCCATCTTCTAAGAAACTGAAGTCATCTTGACTTTTTGAAATTGTTAATATGTTTAAGGAATATCACATGGAACGCCAACAGATTCCACCCTTTCCAGCTGGAGACCGTTTTGTCGAAACGGTTGAGTACGGATCG
>CABUTY010000031.1 GCA_902494595.1 uncultured Porphyromonadaceae bacterium
TAAGAAAATAAAAAAATACCAAGATATGAGCACAGTAAAAGAAGACGTGCGCTATGCAGAGTCGCACGAGTGGGTAAAGGTAGAAGGCGACATCGCCGTGATAGGAATCTCAGACTACGCACAGCACGCCCTTGGCGACATAGTGTACGTTGACATGCCTGAGGAGGGCGACGAGATAGAGGCGGGCGACGTGTTCGGCGCCGTAGAGTCGGTGAAGGCAGCCAGCGACCTTATCTGCCCCATTAGCGGTGAAGTGGTGGCCGTCAACGAAGACCTCGAGGATTCCCCCGAACTCATCAACAAGGATGCTTTCGAGACATGGATTATCAAGGTACGCATGAGCGACGCCTCCCAGGTGGATGCCCTGCTGGATGCCGCCGCCTATGCTAAACTTTGCGAAGATGAGTAACAGATATATACCCCACACCGACGAGGACATCCGCAGGATGCTCGACAAAATCGGTGTCGGAAGTGTCGACGAGCTCTACTCCGACGTCCCGGAGGAAGTGCTCTTCCGTGGCGAGTACGACCTGCCTGAGGGTATGTCGGAAACGGAGCTGCGGGAATATTTCATGAATTTAGGCAAGAAGAACGAGCAGCTTACGGTGTTCGCCGGCCATGGTGCCTACGACCATTACAGCCCGTCGGTGATTCCACACCTTCTGGAACGCAGCGAGTTCTATACCGCCTATACTCCCTATCAGCCGGAGATATCCCAGGGTACGCTGCAGTATATCTTCGAATATCAGTCGATGATATCGGAGCTTACGGGCATGGAGTCGAGCAATGCGTCGATGTACGACGGCGCCACGGCAGCCGCCGAGTCGATGTTCATGATGGTGGCGTCGGCACGCAAGAAGAACCGAGTTCTGGTGTCGTCGACACTTCTCGAGAGCGTGCGCAAGGTGATAGCCACGTATATGAAATTCCATGGCGTGGAGCTCACCGAGCTTCCCGAGAAGGAGGGAGAGACCGACTTCACGGCGATGGCTGAAGAGCTGGCCAAAGGGGATGTTGCCGGAGTGATGGTACCGTCGGTTAACCGCTACGGCATCATCGAGAATCTTGAAGGTGTAGCCGAGAAGGTACATGGCGCGAAGGCGTCGCTGGCCATTTATTGCGACCCGTCGGCACTGGCGGTGCTGAAGACACCCGGCGAGTGGGGTGCCGACATAGCGTGCGGCGACGGTCAGACGCTCGGTATGCCCTTGCAGTTCGGCGGCCCGTACCTCGGGTTCATAGCCTGCCGCAAGGATATGCTGCGCAAGATGCCGGGCCGCGTAGTGGGCGCTACGACCGACCGCAACGGCAAGCGCTGCTACGTGCTCACACTGCAGGCCCGCGAACAGCACATACGTCGTCAGAAGGCTACCAGCAACATATGCTCCAACCAGAGTCTGATGGCCCTCTACGCCACCATTTATGTGGCTCTCATGGGTCCGCAGGGTCTCCGCGACGTAAACCGCCTCAGCTGCGACGGCGCTCATTATCTCTATGACCGCCTGATCGAGTCGGGTAAATTCTCCAAGGTTTACGACAAGCCCTTCCTCAAGGAGTTTGTAGTGAAAACAGACCTCGATACCGCCGCCATGGCCGAAAGGCTGCGCCGCAACGGTATGATGGGCGGCGTGGAGATTGCCCCCGGCGTGATTGAGTTCGCCGTGACCGAGAAAAGAACCAAAGAACAGATTGACCGTCTGATAACCGTAATGCTGGAGGAAGAGAAATGAAGGAATACGACAAACTGATATTCGAGATTTCAAAGCCGGGCCGCAAGGGATATCAGTTACCGGCCGACAAATATGGCGTAGACGGCATGTCGGCGATATCGGCAGGCCTGATGCGCCGGGAGGCTCCCGAGCTTCCGGAGGTGAGCGAACTCGATGTGGTGCGCCATTATACAAACCTTTCCAACAAGAACTTCGGAGTAGACACAGGCTTCTATCCGTTGGGGAGCTGTACTATGAAGTACAATCCCAAGATCAACGAGGAGTTGGCGTCGCTGCCGGCCTTCGCGGGTCTTCATCCGTTGCAGGATGTGAAGAGCGTACAGGGGGCACTGCAGCTCTACTATGAGCTGCAGCAGGCATTGTCGAGCCTCGCGGGCCTGAAGGAGTTCACCCTCAATCCGTATGCCGGCGCCCATGGCGAGCTCACTGGTCTGATGGTGATGCGTCAGTACCACAAGCTGCGTGGCGATGACAAGCGTACCAAGGTAATAGTGCCCGACACGGCTCACGGCACCAACCCGGCATCGGCCATGGTGGCCGGCCTCGAGGTGGTGGAGGTGAAGTCGCGTCCCAACGGCAGCATAGATATCGAAGACCTCAAGCCGCTGCTCGACGATACCGTGGCCGGTATCATGATGACCAATCCCAATACGCTGGGAATGTTCGAGACCGAGATTATGGAGATAGCCTCTCTGGTTCATGAGGCTGGCGGCCTTCTCTATTACGACGGCGCCAACCTGAACCCGATGCTCGGCAAGGTACGTCCCGGCGACATGGGCTTCGACATCATGCACATCAACCTTCATAAGACCTTCTCGACGCCTCACGGCGGCGGCGGACCCGGTTCGGGCCCCGTGGGAGTGAGCGAGCGGCTTGTGGACCTGCTCCCCACGCCCCGCGTGGTGAAGCTCGACGACGGCTCTTTCGACGTAGTGTACAACGGCGACGAAAGCCTCGGTAGCGTGTCTACCTTCTTCGGCAACTTCGGCGTTATGATGAAGGCCTATGCCTACATCCTGAGCCTTGGCCGCGACAACATCAAGAATGTCGGACCCATGGCCACTCTCAACGCTAACTATATCAAGGAGAGTCTGCGCGACCTCTACAAGCTGCCTGTAGAAGGACCGTGCAAGCATGAGTTCGTGTTCGACGGCCTCGCCGACAAGAGCACCGGCGTCACCACTCTCAACGTGGCCAAACGCCTTCTCGACTTCGGATTCCATGCGCCCACCATCTATTTCCCGCTTCTCTTCCATGAGTCGCTGATGATAGAGCCCACGGAGACGGAGAGCCTCGAGACGCTCGACGAGTTCATCGACGTGATGCGCAAGGTAGCCATCGAGGCCAGGGAGAATTCCGAGCTTGTCAAGGAGGCGCCGGTGACGACAGCCATCTCCCATCCCGACGAGACGGGAGCAGCCAAGAACCCGATATTGTCGTACAAAGCCATGAAGGCGTAACAGCTGACAGGATGCATAGTGACATAATCATCATAGGAGCGGGCCCCGGGGGCTATGAGACAGCCCTCGAGGCCGCTGCCCATGGCCTGTCGGTGACGCTTGTCAACGGCGGGCGCCTCGGCGGCACGTGCCTCAACGAAGGTTGCATCCCCACCAAATGCATGGTGAAGGATGCCGCCGTGCTCACCACTCTGAAAGAGGCCGGCGAATATGCCGCCTGCAATGTGGCCTACGACGTCGACTTCAACAAGGTGATAGCGCGTCGCGAGGCCGTGGTGGACCAGCTGCGTGCCGGCGTGGAGTCGCTGCTCGCCAAGGCGAAGGTCAACGTGGTGGAAGGTTTGGCAACGTTCAAGAACAGCACCACGGTCACCGTCAACGGCGAGGATTATGACGCCGACAACATCATCATAGCCACAGGCAGCCATTCGCGGTCGCTTCCTATACCGGGAGCATCCGAGGAGTGGGTGCTCGACTCGTCGAAGATTCTGGCCATGGAGTCGGTTCCCGAGAGTCTGGTGGTGATAGGCGGTGGCGTCATCGGCATAGAGTTCGCCTCGGTATTCGCCGCCTTCGGCACGAAAGTCACCGTGGTGGAATACATGAAGCAGATACTTCCTCCTTTCGACAGCGACATAGCCAAGCGTCTCAAGCAGGCCTTGTCGAAGCGTGGCGTGGAGATAATAACGGGCGCGGCTGTGACGCGTCTTGAACAGAATCCCGACTACAGTGTCAAGGTGGTTTACGAGCAGAAAGGGAAGGAGCAGGAGCTTACGGCCACGAATGTGCTGATGGCTGTTGGCCGCGGTCCCAATGTGGATGGCCTCTGTCTGGAGAATGCCGGCGTTGACTTCTCGCCGAAAGGGATATGCGTCGACGACAACTATCGCACGAATGTTCCCAACATCTATGCCATAGGCGACGTGAATGCCAGGATGATGCTGGCCCATGTAGCCACGGCTCAGGGAAAACGGGCGCTGAACCATATCCTTGGTAAGAGCGACAACATCGATTTCGGCATCGTGCCCTCGGCAGTGTTCTCGCATACGGAGTGCGGCATGGCCGGACTCACCGAGGAGCAGTGCAAAGCCAAGGGTATGGAGGTGGTCAGCGGCAAAGGCTTCTACCGCGCCAACGGCAAGGCGCTTGCCATGGGAGAGTCGGAAGGCCTCTGCAAGCTGATATTCGACAAGGGGTCGATGCGACTCGTGGGCGCCCATATCATAGGCGCCGAGGCCGCCATTCTCGCCCAGCAGTGTGCCGACATGATGGCAGCCGGTATGACACGCGACGCTATCCTCGAACTCGTGTTCGGTCATCCCACCCTCGCCGAGGTCATTCTCGCCGCTGCGGCAAATGCTAAATAATCGTTTATGGCAGAAATTATAGAACGGTATTTCCCCGATCTATCTCAGGTACAGAAGGAGCAATTCGACAGGATGCTCCTTCTTTATCCTGAGTGGAATGCGAAAATCAATGTCATCTCGCGCAAGGATATAGAGAATCTGGAAGTAAACCATCTTCTTCATGCGTTGGCCATCGCGAAGTATATCACCTTCACTCCGGGGAGCAGGGTCATGGACTTCGGCACCGGGGGAGGGATACCTGGCCTGCAGCTGGCGGTGATGAATCCGGAGAGCCGCTTTCTGCTTGTGGACCGTACGGCCAAGAAGCTGAAGGTGGCCGAGAACATAGCCCGTGAATGCGAACTGACTAATGTGGAGTTTCGGCATGGGGATGTGGCCGAGGTAAAGGAGAAGTTCGATTTCGTGGTCAGCCGGGCTGTGATGCCTCAGACCGAGCTGGCGAAGATTTGCCGTAAAAATATCTCGCTGACGCAGAACAATGCGTTACCCAACGGCCTTATAACCTTGAAGGGTGGCGACCTCGACGCTGACCTCGGGTCGCTGAAACAGCTCAGCGAGGAGGTGCCCGTGTCGCAGTGGTTTGCCGAACCTTTCTTTGAAACAAAGAAACTTGTATACACACCATTATGAAGGTTATAAAATTTGGATTCTCGCTGTTCGGCATCAACACGTATGTGATTGTTGACGAGAGCACGAAAAGTTGCGCGGTGATAGACCCGGGGATGATCGACCGTGAGGAGGAAGAGGCAATTACAGGGTATATATCGCGTAATGGGCTGAAAGTGACTCATGTGATCAATACCCATCTGCATGTGGATCATGCAATAGGCGACAAGTATGTGTCGGAGCTCTTCAAGGTGCCGGTCGTGGGTCATAAGGCCGACGAGCCACTTGGGGAGCGTATACAGCAGCAGGCCACGATGTTCGGCATGGCAGAGAGGGTTGAGGCAGTATCGCTCACCAGCTATCTGGAGGATGGCGACGAGGTGAAGGTTGGCGACGGAAGGCTCAAGGTGCTCCACGTGCCGGGACATTCGCCGGGCAGCGTCGCGCTCTACGACCCTGACGGAAAGTTCGTGATCACAGGCGACGCTCTCTTCGCAGGCTCTGTGGGACGTACCGACCTCCCCGGCGGCAACTACAGCCAGCTCATAAAGGCCGTGAAGGATAAACTCCTTACACTTCCCGACAACACCGCCGTATATCCCGGCCATGGACCAGCCACCACCATCGGCCAGGAGAAAAAGTATAATCCATTCCTGCAGTAGAGCACGACAGTGAACTCTCGGTGCAGTTCCGGTTCAGTTCTGTGATTCTCCAAGACTGCAGAGGGCTTGCATTGATTTTTATCCTGCAATTTTGATAATCGCGGATTATTGCGTACTTTTGTAGAAAAATTATAGAAAGCATGGATATTGAAGGAACGATAATCCAATACATCGGACGTCAGGAAGGGACGTCAAAGGCAGGAAATGCATGGAAGAAAGACGAGTATGTGATGGAAACCCCGGGGACTTATCCCCGCAAGGTTAAATTCACGATATTCGGCGACCGTTGCGAGACCATGAAATGTGAGATAGGCAAGGCCTATGTGTTGTCGTGCGACATAGAGAGCCGCGAGTTCAACGGCCGCTGGTATACTGACGTGAACGTATTCGCAGTACGCCCAGTGGAAGGCGCCGCAGCCCAGCCGGCAGTTGCACAGGCAGCAGCACCCCAGGCAGCAGCCCCGCAGCAGATGGCATCTGCCGCCGACCCGTTCCAGGCCCCCGCAGGCGACAGCTCAGACGACCTGCCGTTCTAATCCTTACCCCGACTTTAAGAAATCAGAGAGACTTCCCCAAAAGGGAGGTCTCTTCTGTGTTTAATATGTAATATAATGCCCAAACATGCAACATAAAGCACTTATACATATGTTTTACGGCATATTTTTGTCGATTTTTACAGAATTTTTTTGTTGGCGACTATAATTTTATTAATTTTGCCGATGTAAACAAAATTACAAAAGGCAAAATCAATACCCGTCGTAGGCTTTCAGACCCGTGGCAAAGCCTCAGGAGTAAGAAAAACCGCGACGGAACCCTAAGAAACTGTTTAAATTTATGTGTAAATTTTTATTATACTTTATGAAGCCATGCTTTTAAGAATCTTTTTGGTGTTTTCCGCCAAGTTTCGTCGGTCACGATGCTCGCATTGCTCCCTTCTCAATTTGCGGAAATCCCACAAAAATCTTCTCAAAATCATTGGCTCATAAGTTTAAACAGTTTCTAAGAAGCATTACCCATACCATCAAAATCATGACAATACGCAAGAACAATGCGGCGGAGGCTATGACAGAAGGAGTCATAACAGTAGCCAGCCGGGTTGACCTGCTGTTCGAGACCAGTTGGGAAGTATGTAATAAGGTAGGAGGCATCTATGCCGTTTTGTCGACGAAGGCCCGTACATTGGGAGCTCAGTTCGGCGACAAGCTTATCTTCATAGGTCCTGATCTATGGACATCTGAAAACGAGTCACTGTATTTTAAGGAGCGGAAGACGCTGTTGCGTCAGGCGTCGGGGAAGCTGCATCTTCCCTGGGGGATAAGCATACGTGTGGGTCGCTGGGATATTCCCGGTTCGCCGCAGGTGGTGCTGGTGAATCCCGGCGATACCGTGAAGCACCTCGACGGTATATACGGCGAGATGTGGCGTGATTATGGTGTAGATTCGCTGCATTCCTACGGCGATTATGCGGAGAGCTGCGCGTTTGCGGTGGCTTCCGCGATAGTGATAGAGGCCCTGACCGACCACCTCAAGGCGAGTCAGTCGAAGGTGATAGCCCATTTCGACGAATGGACCACCGGCATGGGTCTGCTCTATCTGCGCAGCCATGCGCCCAAGATATCCACGGTATTCACCACGCATGCTACGAGCATAGGCCGCAGCATCTGCGGCAACGGTAAGCCCCTATACGACTATTTCCACCAGTACAACGGCGACCAGATGGCTGAGCAGCTCAACATGCAGTCGAAGCACAGTCTTGAGAAGGCAGCGGCGCATAATGCCGACTGTTTCACCACGGTGAGCGAGGTTACGGCCCGCGAGTGCGAGCAGCTGCTGCAGATACGCCCCCAGGTGGTGACGCCCAACGGCTTCGAACCCGAGTTCGTACCCAAGACTGTGAAATACAACCGACTGCGCAAGGAGGGCCGCGACAGGCTGCTGGAGGTGGCCGCCGCTGTCACCGGCAGAAAATACGATGCCGACACTTTCATCATTGCCACTTCCGGCCGGCATGAGTACCGCAACAAGGGCCTCAACATGTTCATCGACGCCATGGCGCGTATAGAGGCAGGACTCCCTTCCAACGAGGAGGCGCTGGCATTCATCATGGTGCCCGGCTGGGTTCGGGAGCCACAGGGTGCTCTCGTGACCGACCTCAAGTATGGCGGCGACTTACGCCCCGAGCCCGACTTCCTGACCCATTCGCTCAACAATGAGGGCGACGACGAGATATGCCGCAGGATCAAGGAGCTGGAGGCCGGTGGCCATTTCCGCCGCCTCAAGGTGATATATGTTCCCAGCTATCTTGACGGCGCCGACGGTGTAATCGACATATCGTATTACGACCTGTTGCCCGCCTTCGACCTCACCGTATTCCCCAGCTATTACGAGCCGTGGGGCTACACACCGCTGGAGAGCGTGGCTTTCGGAGTGCCGACAATCACCGACGACAAGGCCGGCTTCGGCCAGTGGGTGCTCGACAATTTCAAGAATGGCCTCAACCTCTGCGGCGTGGATGTAAAGAGCCGCAACGACTCCAATTACGACCAGGCCTGCCGCGAAATCGCCGATGACGCCACCGACTATATTTCCGAGGACAACAACCTGCGGCTACAGGCCCGCAACATGGCTTTCCTCACCTCGGCAAAGGCCGACTGGAAATTCTTTATACTCAATTACGACAAGGCTTTCGAGATAGCGCTCCAGCGCAACATGCGCCGTTAACGGCCCGAGCCAGTGTCGATGAAGTTGCATGGGCAACTTCCACACCAACAACTGACAAAATTCTAAATCCGATTATGAAACTTAAAGTAAGCAATGCCAACCAGCCTAACTGGCGCACACTGACGGTAAGCGCCGAGATACCGGCTGAACTGAAGCCGATGGAGGAGATGGCAAAGAACCTGTGGTGGGTATGGAACAGCAAGGGTAAACGACTGTTCCACGATCTTGCCCGTGCCCTCTGGCGCGCTGTGGGCGAGAACCCCGTAATGCTCCTTCAACAGCTCAGCTACGAGCGTTATCAGGAGATTCTTTCCGACAAGGCGATGATGACCCGAATCGCCGACACCTATCGCGAGTTCAAGGACTACATGAAAGTGCCTATGGACACGAAGGTGCCCTCCGTGAGCTACTTCTCCATGGAGTATGGTCTCTGCAACTGTCTGAAGATATATTCGGGTGGTCTGGGCGTACTTGCCGGCGACTATATTAAGCAGGCCAGCGACTCGCGCGTGCGCATGACAGCCGTGGGCTTCCTCTATAAATATGGCTATTTCTCGCAGAGCCTCAGCATCGACGGCCAGCAGATTGCCAACTATGAGAGCCAGAACTTCGACCAGCTTCCCATCGACGCCGTGCTCGGCGAGGATGGCCAGCCGATGGTGCTTGAGGTGCCCTTCCCCGGCCGAATCGTCTACTGCCACGTATGGCGTGTGAATGTGGGCCGCATGAAGCTCTATCTCCTCGACACCGATCTCGACCAGAATTCAGAATGGGATCGTCAGATAACCCACAAACTCTACGGAGGTGACTGGGAAAACCGTATCAAACAGGAATATCTTCTTGGCATCGGTGGTATCCTTATGCTCGAAAAACTCGGCATCAAGACCGACCTCTATCATGCCAACGAGGGTCACGCAGCATTGATGAACCTCCA
>CABUTY010000032.1 GCA_902494595.1 uncultured Porphyromonadaceae bacterium
CGTCAGGGCCATGCGCGAGGCTTTAAATCGCGAGAAGCCAGACTTGGTGAATGTGCACAATCTGTACCCTTTCATCTCTCCTGCGGCTCTGCGCGAGTGCCGCAAGGCCGGAGTGCCTGTGGTGATGACCATCCATAATTTCCGGCTGATGTGCCCTACCGGTCTATTCATGCGTGACAACCGTCCTTGCGAGCTATGTCTCGAGAGGGGGAATGAATGGGGTTGCGTGAGATACAACTGCGAGCATTCCATGCTTAAATCCATAGGATATGCGGCACGCAACGCGGTGGCCCGCATCCGTAGGCATTACAGCGACTGCGTGGACATGTTTGCCTGCATCACCGACTTCCAGCGCCGCAAGCTCATCGAAGCCGGTTTTCCGTCGGAGAGGCTTACGGTAATTCCCAATTCTGTCGATGTCGACATGGATTTTGCGGCTACGGGCATCGGCGGCTATGTGGCTTACAGCGGCCGTATCAGCCGCGAGAAGGGCGTGGACCTTATCATAGAGGCTGCCAGGCGCAATCCAGACATTCCTTTCAGGCTTGCCGGCGCTGTCAGGGACAAGGAACTGACCGAGTCATTGCCGCCCAATGTGGAACTGGCAGGGTTTCTCAATGGCAAGGCTCTGCGGCGATTCTATGCCGGTGCGCGTTTCTTTGTGATGGCATCGAGATGCTATGAGGGCTTTCCGCTGGCCATACTGGAGGCTGCCTCTTACTCCAGGGCGATGATAGCTCCTGACCATGGGGGCTTCACGGAGATTATAGCTGGCGACGGCGCCGCCATCGGGCTCCTGACTCCTCCCGGCGATGCCGGGGCTCTGTCGGCGGCTGTGAGAGGTCTCTGGGATAGTCCGGAGGAGGCGCAACGGCTGGGAGGTCTAGCCCGCGCGAAGCTGTTGTCGCGCTATGCCACGCCTGTCGTGGCCGACATGTGGCGTCAGCTCACGCGCTTGCTGACTGGAGCACAGTAGTGTTTTTGACGGAAGAACTTATTCTTATTTTTGACGGGAGAACGGGAGAACAGGAGGTCATGGTAATTAAATAGATTACCTGTCTCTCCTGTTCTCCCGTTCTCATGTCGAAAAATATATATCGTTCTACTGTCGAAAAAGAGTACCGTTCTACTGTCAGGGGGGATTAGATTGCGCTGCGGATAACGCCGCGCGTGGAGCCGTTGATGAAGGCCACTATCTCGTCGCGGAGCTCGGTCTGCGGCAGCGTCTCCTCTATCAGCTTCACGGCATTGGTGACGTTGAGGTCTGAGAGGTAAAGCACCCGATAGACGTCGGAGATTATCTTTATCTGCTCGTCGGTGAAGCCGTTGCGGTGCAGTCCGATGGTGTTAAGGCCCACATACGATATAGGCTCGCGGGCCGCCTTTACGAAGGGGGGTATATCCTTGTTGACCAACGCACCGCCCTGAAGCATGATGTTTCTGCCGAGATGGCAGAACTGGTGTATCATGCTTCCGCCGCCAATCACGGCGGCATCGTCAATCTGCACCTCGCCGCCAATCTGGGAGGCGTTGGACACGATGACACGGTTGCCGAGCACGCAGTCGTGAGCCACATGGGTATAGGCCATCAGCAGACAATTGCTGCCTATGACGGTCTTACCCTTGGCAGATGTGCCTCGGTTTACGGTAACGCACTCACGCAGAGTGGTACCGTCGCCCACGAAGGCATTGGTATACTCTCCCTTGAACTTGAGGTCCTGGGGAATCGCCGACACCACGGCACCCGGAAAGATAGTGACGCCGCTGCCTATGCGTGCTCCCGGGAAGATGGTGACGTTGCCGTAAATCACGCAGTTGTCGCCAATCTCCACATCCTCATATATAGTCGAGAAGTCGCCGATGTGCACATTATTGCCTATCTTGGCTTCCTTACTCACATTATACATTCCAGCCATAAACACTTAAGAAGTTGTTTTAACCAATTTACGTAATATAAACAATACAAAAAAAGTTGTTGACTTTATGGCAACCTTCATCAATCTTTTGGGCGTATTTCTCCTCTCTCATCGGCACCTACCGAGAGGCGGCTGCCTGTTGGGTCGCCTTCGCTCCCCGAGCCCTGCGGGGTTCGACAGAAGAAATCCATTCCAAAACCTTAATAAATATTGCCATAAAAATTAGTTTAAACAACTTCTATTTGTTCTTGATTATCTGGGCCATGAACTCTGCCTCACAGACAATTTTCTCGCCGACGAAAGCATACCCCTTCACCACGGCGCATCCGCGGCGTATTTCTGTGGCAAGGGCCACATGCAGCTTCAGCGTGTCGCCTGGCACCACTTTCTGGCGAAACTTCACATTGTCGATCTTCAGGAAATACGTGGAGTATTTCTCAGGCTCCTCCAGGAAGTTGAGCACGAGGACACCGGCGGTCTGGGCCATAGCCTCCACCTGCAGCACTCCCGGCATCACGGGCTCCTGAGGGAAGTGTCCCTGGAAGAAGGGCTCGTTGACGGTAACGTTCTTGACGGCCACGGCATGCTTCTTGTCGATCTCTATAATCTTGTCGATCAGCAGGAAGGGGAAACGGTGAGGTATTCGTTCCTTTATCTGGTTGATGTCGAGCACCGGGGCATCGTTGGGATTATAACCCGGAGCCTGGATCTCGGTATGCTTCACCTCATGGCGTAGTGAGCGCGTGAACTTGTTGTTGACAGTATGTCCGGGGCGCACAGCCACAACGCGGCCGCGAATCGGACGGCCTATCAGGGCCATGTCGCCTATGAGGTCCATGAGCTTATGGCGTGCCGGCTCATTGTCCCATACGAGCGGCTTGGGATTGATGTAGCCCAACTTGTCGAGATGCATGCTCGGTATACCCATCACGCCGCATATCTTGTCGACATTTTCCTGAGGAATCTCGCGGTCGTAGATCACGATGGCATTGTCGAGGTCACCACCCTTGATAAGGTTATGGGCCATAAGCTGCTCTATCTCACGCACGAAGACGAATGTGCGTGCACCGGCCACTTCCTGACGGAAGTCGGCAAGGTCGTCGAGAACGGCAAACTGGTTGGGGAGCACCGGCGAGTCGTACTCCACCATGCATTCCACGCTGAAGCCCTCGTCGGGATAGATGGTAAGTATCGAACCTGTGGCCTCGTCGCGATAGCGTTTCTTCTCCTTGACCACGTAGAAATCCTTGTCGGCATTCTGCGCCTCGAGTCCGACGCTCTCGATACCTTCCACGAAAGGCATTGCGCTGCCATCGAGAATAGGCACTTCGGGGCCGTCTACTTCCACGAGTACATTGTCGATACCTGCGGCGTATAAGGCGGCCATGGCGTGCTCGATGGTGCTTACCACCACTCCATCGCGGCCTATTACCGTGCCGCGTGTGGTGTCGACCACATTTTCGGCCACTGCATTGATCTCGGGGGCGCCCTCAAGGTCGACGCGCTTGAACTTATAGCCTGTATTGGCGGCCGCCGGCTTGAAGACGGCCTTCAGCTTCATTCCTGTGTGAAGCCCTTTGCCCTCTACGCTGAACGGCGCCTTTAATGTCATCTGGTTCATATGTCGTGTTATCTGTTTTTATTGAAAAGTTCCTCAAGGCGGTTTATATAGGCCTGATTCTTCATATACTTACGGGCGTCGGTGGCGGGATAACCGAAGATGCGGCAATCGTCGGCCACGTTCTTATGGACGCCGCTCTGTGCGCCGAAGCCATTGCGGCTACCTATGTGAAGGTGTCCGGCGAATCCCACCTGACCTCCAACCATATTGTGGCTGCCTATCTTTGTGGAACCGGCCACGCCGCTCTGCGAAGCAAAGACGTTCATCTCCCCCAGCTCCACATTATGGGCAATCTGCACGAGATTGTCGAGCTTCGTGCCACGTCCTATGCGTGTGGCGCCGAAGGTAGCTCGGTCAACACAGGTGTTGGCTCCTATCTCCACATCGTCGGCAATCTCCACGATGCCCGTCTGGGGAATCTTCTCGTAGCTGCCGTCGGCACATGGAGCGAAGCCGAAGCCATCGGCGCCTATGACGCATCCGCTGTGAAGGATACATCTGCTGCCTATGCGGCATCCCTCATAAATGCGGACTCCGGGGCGCACCACGGTGCCCTCGCCTATCTCTACCCCCTCCCCGACGTATGCCTGAGGATATATCCTTACTCCCTTGCCGAGCTTGGCGCCGGAGCCTATATAGGCGAATGCCCCGATATAGGCATCATCCGGCACTTCCACGCCGTCGGCCACAAAGCATGGCTGCTCTATGCCCCGCGGCACTTTCTTCTGGGCCTCGAAGGCGTTGAGGAGGTCGGCAAGAGATTTATACGGGTCGGCGACACGTATTATGGCTGCCGCCTTGCTGCCTGTGGTGTCGAAATCATCGGCCACAAGCACAGCACTCGCCTCTGTGCTCCCGATGTAATGGGCATATTTGGGATTGGCTATGAAAGTGATGTCGCCGGGCCCGGCTTCCTCTATCTTGGCAAAACCTTTAATCGGCACGTCGACATCTCCTTCCACCCGGCCACCTGTCATGGCCGCTATCAGCTGCGGTGTAATTTCCATTTTGTCTTCTTTTGTCTGGGACAATACCCTACAAACCTCTCTTGATATACACGGCAAAATTAACACTAAATATTGAAATACCCAAAAATGTCTTCGACAGGAGACCTTCTTCTTTATTTTGACGGGAGAACGGGAGAACAGGAGAGTCAGGTATTCCTTTTTGACAGAAGAACAGATTCTTATTTTTGACGGGAGAACGGGAGAGTCGGGTAAAACTACCCTGCTCTCCCGTTCTTCCGTTCTATTGTCGAAAAATGCGGGGTTTCATTGCCGTATCAACTTTTTTCATTATTTTTGCAAGCGAAAGGGAGGCGGGTCACAAACAGTCCGACTCCAAGCAATGACAATGTATAAACTCTAACCCTAAACAATACGAAATCAATGGAAATCTCACACATTGAGCACATTGGCATAGCCGTACCGAATCTGGCAGAGGCTATCAAGTATTATGAGGATATCCTCGGTCTGAAATGCTACAAGCAGGAAGTAGTGGAGGACCAGAAAGTGACGACAGCCTTCTTCAAGGTAGGCGACACGAAGATAGAGCTTCTGGAGGCCACGAGCCCCGACAGCACCATCGCGAAGTTCATCGAGAAGAACGGTGGCCGCGGAGGTATGCATCACATGGCGTTCGCCGTGGAGGATGGTGTGGCAGAGGCCCTGAAGGAATGCGAGGAGAAGGGTGTGCGCTTGATTGACAAGGCTCCGCGCAAGGGTGCCGACGGCCTGCAGATAGCTTTCCTTCACCCCAAGAGCACCGAGGCCGTGCTGACAGAGCTCTGTGAAGACCCCGCTAAAAAATAACAACCAGACGAAAGAGGGTGCGGCATGACATATGCGGCGCTCTCTTTTGCGGTTTCATAAGACAATTGATATGAGCAAACAGGAAGAGAAGATTGGCCAGTTGATCGAGAAACGTGCTCAGACACGCCTCGGCGGCGGCGAGAAAGCCATAGAGAAACAGCATGCCCGCGGCAAATACACTGCTCGCGAGCGCATCGACATGCTACTCGACAAAGGTAGCTTCGAGGAACTTGACATGTTCGTGACACACCGCTGCACCAATTTCGGCCAGGACAAGAAACATATCCTGGGTGACGGCGTAGTGACCGGTTTCGGTACTATCATGGGCCGTCTGGTATACGTGTTCGCACAGGACTTCACCGTATTCGGCGGCTCTCTGTCGGAGACCATGTCGCTGAAGATATGCAAGGTGATGGACATGGCCATGAAGATGGGAGCACCCGTAATCGGCCTCAATGACTCGGGGGGCGCCCGCATACAGGAGGGTATCAACGCTCTGGCCGGCTATTCGGAGATATTCCAGCGCAACATCATGGCGTCGGGCGTGATTCCGCAGATTTCGGCCATCATGGGTCCGTGCGCCGGAGGTGCCGTATACAGCCCTGCCCTCACTGACTTCACCATCATGACCAAGGGTCTGAGCTACATGTTCCTGACAGGCCCGTCGGTAGTCAAGACCGTTACCGGCGAGGATGTGTCGCAGGAGGCTCTCGGCGGAGCTTCGGTACACGCCACAAAGTCGGGCGTGACCCACTTCGCCGCTGAAACCGAGGAGGAAACTCTCGAACTCGTGCGTCAGCTCCTCAGCTACATGCCCCAGAACAATCTGGAGGAAACTCCCCTTGTGGAGTGCACCGACCCGATTGACCGCCTGGAGGACAAACTCAACGACATCATCCCCGACAATCCGAAGCGCAGCTACGAAATGTACGAGGTAATTGGCGCCATCGTCGACAACGGCGAGTTCCTGGAGGTATCGAAAGACTTTGCCAAGAACATCATCATAGGCTTCGCGCGTTTCAACGGCCAGGCCGTTGGCGTTGTGGCCAACCAGCCGAAGGTGCTTGCCGGCGTGCTCGACAGCAACGCCAGCCGCAAGGGTGCACGTTTCGTACGCTTCTGCGACGCCTTCAACATTCCGTTGGTAACACTGGTAGACGTGCCGGGCTTCCTGCCGGGCACAGGCCAGGAATACAACGGCGTAATCCTGCACGGCGCCAAGTTGCTCTACGCCTATGGCGAGGCTACGGTGCCCAAGGTTACGGTGACGCTGCGCAAGAGCTATGGCGGCTCCCACATCGTGATGAGCTGCAAACAGCTTCGCGGCGACATGAACTATGCATGGCCCAGCGCAGAAATCGCCGTGATGGGCGCCGAGGGTGCCGTGGGCGTGCTTTATGCCAAGGATGCAAAGGCCTCCGACGACCCCGCCGCTTTCATCAAAGCAAAGGAGGAAGAATACCGCGACCTCTTCGCCAATCCTTACCAGGCTGCCAAGTACGGCTACATCGATGATGTGATCGAACCGCGCAACACCCGTTTCCGCGTTATCAAGGCTCTCAACATGCTCGCCACCAAGAAGCTGACGAACCCTGCCAAGAAACACGGCAACATCCCCTTGTAATCCCAACCGATCTCCGGGGATACCTTTCGTGAGGTATCCCCGGGGTGTTATAAGCGATAAATAAAATGTTAAAGAAAACCGTAAGCAGACTTGTACTGGCCATAGCGCTGAGTCTGCCGTTGAGCGCGGCAGCGGCCGTGACCGTCACCCCGCAGAGCGAGTATACGGAGGTGTCGCGGCAGGGCGAGCAGACCAACGTGGAAGGCGAATGGGTCAACTCCACGGAGGTCAACACCGTCCAGGAAAGCGAGTCGACACGCAAAGCCATACAGGCTGAGAAAGCCCGGAACGCTGCCGAAAACGACAAGTACGGGGGCGCCATCACCATCATAGCGATGTGCATAGTTATGGTGGCGCTGATTATCCTGAGCCTTCTCTTCCTGGGCTTCGGCAAAGTGACCACCGCCATACACTCCCGCAAGAAACGCGAGGCTCACGGCGTGACCGACGATACCGCCGAGGGCCATCATGACGAATCCGACAGCGGCGAGGTCATAGCCGCCATCTCAATGGCTCTCGCCGAACACATGGGACAAGGTCACGACATGGAGGACACCATCCTCACTATCCGCAGGATGAGAAAGGCCTACAGCCCCTGGAACTCCAAAATCTACAACCTCCGCGTGATTCCCCAGCTCGACAACCGCAACGAGGCTCACCACCGCAAACTCAAATAACCCCCTCCTTTATAATTACAATAATGAAAGAATACAAATATAAGATCAATGGTCTGAAATTCACCGTAGGCGTGGGCGACATCGTCGACAATGAGGCCACGGTTGAAGTAAACGGCGTACCCTACAAGGTAGAGCTTGACCGTCCTGCCAAACAGAAGCAGAAGCCGGCTCTGACACAGAGCGGCAAGACCAACCATGGCGACAAGATAGTAGAGAAGGTGGCCGCGACGGCTACGAAACCGGCACCTGTGGCCGCCGGCGGACAGGCCGGCGCCATCAAATGTCCTCTGCCCGGCACCGTGATGAGCATCGACGTGGCCGTAGGCGACATGGTGAAGGTCGGCGACAAGGTGGCCGTGCTTGAAGCCATGAAGATGGAAAACGACATCCGTGCCGACAAGGCCGGCAAGGTGGCCAAGATATGCGCCGCTCCCGGCGATGCCCTCCTCGAAGGCGCCGATATTATAATCCTTGAATAGTCACAAGGTTATGTTGTTACTCGATTCATATTCTTTCGGCGAGTTCATGCAACAGACCGTTGCCGACTTCTGGAAATTCACGGGCTTCTACAACTGCTCGTGGACCAATCTGGTGATGCTCGGTATCGGCATGTTCTTCGTATGGCTGGCCATAAAGAAAAATTTCGAACCCCTGTTGCTGGTGCCTATAGGCTTCGGTATGCTGATAGGCAACATCCCATTCCAGCCGGGTATGGAGATAGGCATCTACGAGCCCGGCTCGGTGCTGAACATCCTCTATAACGGTGTGGAGAAGGGATGGTATCCCCCATTGATATTCTTAGGCATCGGAGCGATGACGGATTTCTCGGCGCTCCTTGCCAATCCAAAGCACATGATTATCGGCGGAGCGGCGCAGTTCGGCATCTTCGGGGCCTATATGCTGGCGCTTCTCTGCGGTTTTGATCCTCTGAGCGCAGGCTGCGTGGCCATAATCGGCGGTGCCGACGGCCCGACGGCCATATTCACCACCTCCAAGCTCAACCCGGCGCTCCTCGGTGCCGTGGCGGTTTCGGCTTATTCATACATGGCGCTGATTCCTCTCATCCAGCCTCCCATCATGAGGATGCTCACCAATCAGAAGGAACGCACCATAAAGATGAAGCCGGCCCGCGTGGTGAGCCAGAACGAGAAGATAGTGTTCCCGGTGGTAGGTCTGCTGCTCACCTGCTTCGTGGTTCCCTCGGGCATTCCGTTGCTCGGCATGCTTTTCTTCGGCAATCTTCTGAGGGAAAGCGGCGTGACCTCGCGCCTTGCCAAGACCGCCAGCAACGCCATGACCGACATCGTGACCATTCTTCTGGGTCTCACGGTGGGTGCCTCCACACAGGGCGACAAGTTCCTTTCGGTCGACACGCTTCTGATTTTCGGACTCGGCTTCTGCGCCTTCATCATGGCATCGTGCGCCGGTGTGCTCGCCGTGAAGGCCTTCAACCTGATTCTCAAGCCCAATAAGAAAATCAACCCGCTCATCGGCAACGCCGGCGTGTCGGCAGTGCCTATGGCCGCCAGAATCTCCAACAACCTCGGTCTCGAATACGACCCCGGCAACT
Source organism: uncultured Porphyromonadaceae bacterium (assembly GCA_902494595.1). GTDB lineage: Bacteria > Bacteroidota > Bacteroidia > Bacteroidales > Muribaculaceae > Lepagella. The sequence goes on from CABUTY010000032.1 coordinate 9,220, forward strand.
ATCTGCTCATGCACGCCATGGGTCCCAACGTGGCCGGCGTGATCGGTTCTGCCGTGGCTGCCGGTGTGCTCCTCAGCTTCCTCGGCTGACACTATCCCTACGATATCAATTCTCGGCGGGGATATATTGATGAAA
>CABUTY010000033.1 GCA_902494595.1 uncultured Porphyromonadaceae bacterium
CCGTTGGATGTCGATACGAATCCTGTCACGGCTCCCGACTTGGGCGACGAGAATTCACCCCCTTTGAGCGTAAGGTTGCGTATAGCTCCTCCTTCCGAAAGAGTGCCGAAGAGGGCCATGGAGGGCAGATGTTTCACTTTAAGGTTGAGTATCGAATGGTTGTCGCCGTTGAAGATACCGCCGAAGGCGGCGCCGTTGGCACCTATCTGCTGGAATACCGTGTCGCCCTCGAAGTCAAGGTCGGCGGTCAGTCGGAAATGCTTGCCGTTGAAACCGACTCCCTGGGTGTTGACAATTTCCGCGAGACGGTTCCACTCTGTCTTGTTGTGGATGAGGTAGGGAACTTCTGCTGTTCCCTGACCATCGAACATGGGAGGTACGGTCTTCAGTGTGAAGCTGCGGCTCCAATCGCCGATTGTGGCCGTGAGCGTGCCGATCTTTATCTCCTTGTCGGCGGGAGTGCCCACTTTCAAGGTATTGCCGGTGATGCTGTAAATGTCGGCCGAGCCGGGGAGCAGACTCCAGGTGGCTTTCGACGACAGCTGGGCATCGGCTGTGACATCCGCCAGGGTCATGCCCTGAGGCAATGTCATCACCATGCTGCGGAGTGCTGTTGTGGATGCCGCATCCTTATGTGCCTTGAGCACGGGATATACTCCCTCGGCGAAGTCAAATGCATCCGTAGGAAGTCCTGCCGGTACGGTCGCAGAGCATAATTGAGCCGTTGGAAAGGCTGTGCATCCTTCGGCAGTTGTGCGGCGTATTGCTCCGACAGGCATAATCTGGCCGTCATAATAGTTGTCGGTGAATTTTGCCGAGGAGGCTGTGCCGCCGCCGCCCAGCGCGCCATAGTCGGCTGTCGGCGCCGAAGTCACGATACCCGTGTTGATACATCCCGTCATCACCGGTGAGGTCGAGGAGTATCCGTAGATGCCTCCGGCTGCTTTAGAACTGATGATGTTGCCCTGGTTTACGCAATATTTCACAGTCTTGGAAGCGAGGTTGCCCACGATGCCGCCGATATAGTTGGCGTTTCCTCCCTTGTGGTAGGAATTGATGCTGTCGCCGATTACGGTACCGTTGTTGAGACAGTATTCCACGACATTGCCATTGTTGGCCACGATGCCGGCTACATAGTTGAGACCTCCTCTGATGGTTCCGTCATTGCGGCAGCCGGTCACGATACCGGTGCTCTGCAATGCTCCGGCGATACCGGCGATGTATGTGCTCATGCCGTCGACGCTTCCCTGGAACACGCAGTTCTCTATACGTCCTGCCGCGAATCCGGAGATGGCTCCTGAGTTCGACCAGAAGGTCATCCTGCATCCTTTGCCCAGCGTGAGGTTCCTGATGGTACCCTTGGCGTTGAGGCGTCCTATGAAGCCGGTGTACTGGGTGGAGCCTGACGACTGTGCCTTGCCAGTGGCGTCATACTTAACTTTGTTGATGACCACATTGTCGATCACATGTCCGGCGCCGTCGAAAGTGCCGGAGAACTCGTGGCCTGTCACGCCGTCGGCTGCTATGCCGCCGAAGCTTGTGTCGCCGGCGCAGTCAATGTCGTTCATCACCTTGAAGAAGACGCCCTCGAAGGTCATGTTGTACTGTTCGGTGGCTGCCTGAAGATTCTTGAGGTCGTTGATGTCCTTGATCTGGTATGGGTCGGCTTCCGTACCGGAACCGGCGAACATCTTCGACGGAATGGTGTTGATGATGGCCTGCTTGAGATAGGGGAGACCATCCATGTAAGCGCAGAGGATGTCGCGGCCATATTCATTCTTGAGGATGGCGTTGGCGCCGTTGATGTCAAGTCCCTGGCCTGTGTTGCCGAGGCCGTCGGAACCCATGATGCTCCATCTCACATTGTTGGCGGTCGACATGGTGAAGTTGCTTTTGACCATTCTGGAAGTCTCGTCGCCCGTGAGGAATATGGGCGAGGCGGCTACCTGCATGGCGCCGTTGTCGGCCAGCGTCTTCAGCTGAGGATATAGCCCGGCGGTAAATTCCCATTTGTCGCCGAAGCCGGCGGGGCCTTCCGCGCTGGTCAGTGCAGCCGTGGTCAGGTTCCCCTTGAAATTCGTGCTCGAATAGTCAAGGCCTACCAGCTGACGGTCGTAATACACATTGGTGAGGTATTTCTCATATGTCGATGTAATCTCGCTGTATATGGCGTTCTGGGCCTTGGGCGTGGTGTTGCTCACGATTACCTGGCAGGTGGAAAGGAAATTATCTACCTTGGTATCTTTGTCCGACATGATGTAGCCGGTAAGAGCACCGACATATTTGGGATCTTTCGGAGCCATGAGCACGCCAGCCACAACGCAGTCGGAGATCTGGCCGCGCCAGAGGCTGCCTAAGAATCCGCCGGCTCTTCCGGAGGTGTAGGAGGTAGGACCTGTCTGCGCGTAGGTGGCATTTGTAGCCATGGTGGTGATGCAGAGGCATTCACGTACCTGTACGGGCGACTTGGCGGTGCTGCACAGTATGGAGCCTATGAAACCGCCCGTGGTGCCTTCGCTTGTTCTGTCGGTTATGGCCACGGCGGCGATGCAGCGCTCAATCAGAGCGGGTGCTCCTTCCTGGCACCATGAGCCGTTGATGGTGCCCGTGAGGCCGCCGGCGTTGGGATACATACCGTTCTGGATGCCGAAGAATGTCATGGAACCCCGGGCCTGACAGTCGCGTATCGTGCCTGTGGCGCCGCCGCTGATGCCGCCCATGTTGCCATAGCCCCTCAAGGTTGATGTGCTCATACACCCTTCGATCACGCCTCGGTGGCCGCCCGCGATGCCGCCGCCGTTATACTTCGTGAATAGCACCTGGTTGGAAGTCGACTCGCATTTGCTTATGAGTCCCTGGTTATGGCCTACGACGGCTCCCGTACCTATGCCTTCGCTAAGGAATGTGCACCGGTCAACGCGCAGGTTGCTAACGCTTCCCTGGGCGGATACCCAGCCGAACACGCCGATACCTCCGCGGTTGCCGCACTCGTAGTCGATGCCAGATATCGTATAGTTGCCTCCGTCAAAATGTCCGGCAAACGGTACGCCCGGCACTTCATTGTCGTTGTTGACATAGTCGGCGCTGGCGCTAATCTTGCCGATAGGCGTGTAGTAATAGTTCTGGTTAGAGCAGTCGATGTTGCTCCCCAACTTATAGTAAACGCCTTCCTGGTTCTTCTTCTCCACATTTACAAGCTGTGCCAGGCCCATCAGCTCGGCATAGCTCTTGATGATGTAGGGCGATGTCTCCGTGCCGCTACCATCGAAATTGGCAGGCTGTTTGGCCGGAAGAGAAAGCGACTGCGGGTCATTGAGAGTCAGCTTGGATTCCTTGAGCTTGAAGACGTATTTGCTCGGATCGCTGCATGCCAGCACTCCCCAGTCGGGCAGCGAAATCTCATTGGTGCCAGATATCTGAGTCTCCATCAGCACGTCGGGTTGGCCCGTGCCGCTTGCATTGAGGACCATGCAGTCCACTTCCCCATATTGAGTCATGCCCATATACTGCGGAGCTACCTCTATGTGGCCCGTATAATCTATGTCCACAAATACCGGAGCTCCCGTGTTGCCGAAATTCTCTACCGTGAGACGGTTGGCATGTGTCTGCTTTACCAGTACAGGCCACTGGCGCGTCTTGCCGTCGGAGTAGTTGACGCCGCTCATCATGGCGTTGGCCTTCTCCATGCGGGTGTTGATATTTGCCTGTACCACCGATGCGTTTTGTCCCGATTCGTCTACCACAAAAATACCCCACGACGGCAGCTCTATGCTTCCGTCGGCTTTAACCACACCTTCTATAGGCTTGTTGGGGTAGAATTTCATGTTTACCACATCGAGCGGACAGCATAATGCGAGTACCGTCTGGCCTGACGAATTGCTTACCGGGCAATATTTGCCGGCGGGTATCGTCAGCTTCGAGCCGTCGAGGGTGGCGTAGCAGTCGGTGAAGGGTACTCCGCTCATCGTCACCACATGCACATTCCCTTTGTCGGGTGCCGAGGATACTGCGAGCTGTGCCACATAGTGATACTGTTGCGCACCGTTTTGGGTCAGGACGCTGTCGTATTCCAGATACCATCCTTCAAGTTGCTGAGGGGTTGCGGCGGCAGTAGCCCCACTGATGCGTGGTGCCTTGTATGGCGTTGTGCCGATGCTCCATACCGGCGCGTCATCGCTCAGTTCCTTGGCGCTCAGGCCTTCTATGTGATTCTCGTCGATAAGTTCTGCGGCTGCGCGTGTTTCCTGCCGTGCGGTAAGTGCATCTGCATGTCGTGGCTCTGCCGTCATTGTTGAAATCGGAATTGCTTCCGGTGGTGGGGTTTTCTCTCTGATGGCTTGTATGGCAGCTGTCGCTGCCATGGTCATCAGGCTTACCGAGATAATCCCAACTGCTGTTGTCTTAAATTTCATAAGCATTGGTTTGAAAATCTATAATGTACCGGATGTAGGTAATCCGGCGAAAATTGCTATTGCTGTGTGTTTGCCGTGGTATAGAAGTTGTCTAAACTAATTTTTATGGTAAGATTTATTAAGATTTTGGGATGGATTTCTTCTATCGAACCCCGCAGGGCTCGGGGAGCGAAAGCGACCCAACAGACAGCGACCTCTCGGTCGGTGTCGATGAGAGAGGAGAAATACGCCCAAAAGATTGATAAAGATTGCCATAAAGTCAACAACTTTTTATATTATTTATGTTACGTAAATTAGTTTAGACAACTTCATATGCAGTGACTTTAATATGCAATGACTTTTTCGGGTTAGCCGCCTTAAATTTACAAATTTGGGCGCAAAATTCCAAAAATAAATATAACGCTCTAAGAATCAGACGATAAAAAAGCAGGAAGTGAACACCCATCAAGGGCATTCACTTCCGGTATAGGTTTTCGAGGTTCTCGATTTTCTCGAAATTTTCGGGATGGTTATTTTCTGCGGCGTCTTACGGACCTTTCTGCATTGGAGGCCGGGCCGTTAGATGAAGAGCTCGGGGCCTTGTACTTTCGTGCGGTGCGTTTGCGTTTGGTGGTTTTTCGAGCCGGTTTGTCGGCGGTCTCGGCCTTGTCGGTCACGACGGTACGGTCAGGTATGGAGTCGCCGTTGGCTATGGCTTTGGCGGCGGCTTCGTCGCGTTCCTTCTGCGCGAGGTACTCCTCGCGGGTCGGCACCCACATGTCCTTGCCGTAGTTCCTCAGACGGTTGTCGATGCTGTCCTGGGCACGCGCCATGTCGTCGGGGTCCGGATACATCTGTGTCATCGACAGGTTGCGAAGGTTCTTCGTCTTGTATATGTCGCCGTCGTACATGCTCAGATTGAAGTAGTCGTCAAGACTGTACTGCGGCAGATTGTTGTCATCGGTGATGAACACATACTGCTGGGCGAGCCATGGACGTATCTGGTCGTACTTCACCCAGAACATCGGGTACTTGGCCTCGCCGCCGAAATCGCCAACGCGGTTCAGTACCGGACATATCGCCTCAACGCGGGTACGCATCCTGTTGGTGCGCCGGTCAAACTCCCATTTCTCTATGATGTAGAAATTGAGCACCTGGTTGGTGGGGACATCGGCCTCCTCTATATGAATGCCGGCGCCTTTGCGTCCGCCGTTGCCCTGCGTATAATAGATGCCGAAGCGATCGAGCATCTCCGCCACGTTGATCTTGTATTTGTCGGTGAAGACCTCGCGGCCGTCAAGATATTCGTAGGCGGGGATATCGCCGGCCACCACCAGGTCGAGTATCGTGCGGAAGAGATTCTTCTTGCCGTCAATCACATCCTCAGGGAAATAGAGGGGAGCGTTCTCCGGCTTGTTGAGGTCAATCTGCCGGTAGATTTCGCGCATGTAGGAGAGGTCGGCCTCGTGCGGTTCCTTCACGGTATAGAAGTCCTGCATGCGGTCGGTCACGCCTACCTGGTCGGTCTTTTTGGCATTGCGGTCCTTGGGGCTGCGACGGCGTACCCCGCCTCCCGTTTCAACCTGGGCTATGGCGCCTGCCGCTACCGCTCCCACTATGCCCGTCAATATTATTTTGCGATATAATTTCATACTTCTGTATATTGTGAGGAGATTAGTTGAGACCTACTTCCATCGGGGAGATGTCACGAGTGATTCCATCGGGGCCTTTGGCCTTGATGTGGGAAATGAAGAATGATTTGCCCGGCTTGAGGCGCTTGAACTGCTCAATCTGACGGGCTGAGAACTGGCTGCCGTTCGACACTTCCGGAATCACGTTGCCCATCTGGTCGATGAAGCCTGTGGTGAAGGAAACGATGCTGAACGATACGTTTATGATATCGTCGTCAAGAGCGGCGCCGAGACCTGCGGCGCTCATGAGAGCCGCCTTAGATATACGGCGCGGAGTCCCTTTATAGTGCACGGTGTTTCCGTCGGCGCCGCGTATCGCGAGGTAAGCCGTCGGGTCGGGGAGCTTGCGCACTCTGAAGGTCATGGAGCCTACCGACTGCGAGCGACCTTCAAGCTGGGCGGTGACGGTTATCACCGCCTCGCTGCCCACTTTGCCGGGATGTGCCGTCCATGTGTCGCCGTTGCGCGTAAGTGTGCCGTTGGTCATCGTGGCGTTGATGGCGTTCATGGGCACGCCGGGCACCGATATCGATATCGGGTTGGCGATACCGGCATAGAGCACGTTCATCATTGTCGGCGATATCGTGGCCATTGGCTCTATCACCGTGTATTGCGACCGGAAGGGGCGTTTGTCGAGAGTGCCGTCGCCGCGCGCTACCTGTATGTAGCCCGAGAACTCATGGGTGCCCGTCGCTCCAGGCACGAACTCATAAAGTCCGTTGGGATTGTTGAGCTTAGAGCCGTTGATGAATATGTCGGGGCGCTTGGTGGTGTCTATGGCCGCCAGCACTATGTTGGCGGAGTATTTGCCGCCGCGGATTATCATGTTGGAATTGGGAATCACGTAAGCGTTGAGCTCGTTGACACGCACGTCACCTATATCAACGCCGGTAATCAGGGCTGAAAGGGCCTCCGACTCAGCCACGCGGATATCGTTCTGGAGCTTTGTGAGCATTGTCACGGCAGCCACGGCAGGCATGTTCTCGAACATGCGCTGTTCCCAGGGCAGTGGCACAAGCGAGCCGGGAGCCGGACTGTCCTTGGTCATGAGCATGCTGCGCACGGAATTGCGTTTCACCGTGTCGGGGATTATGCCGCACACGAAAGTGCTGTAGTCGTCCAGAGCTTTTCTGAGCTTGCCTCCCTCCATGGTGGCCGGATTGAGCATGGTAGCCGCCGCAGCCTCCAGGTCATCGTTGTTGAGGAGGTTGCGGTAGTCGCCCTTCTCGCCGTCGGCCTTGCGCGCTATCTCCACCTTGTATCTCTCCATCATGTCGTAGAGGGCCTGCGACTGTTTGTGCAGCTCCATACCGCGGGCATAGGCGTCGCCGGCCTTCGCCGGATTCTCCTCATACAGCCCCTGAAGATATGCGAACTGCACGTCGTTGCGTGCCGTCATGTTGACATTGGTGCGGTCGATACCCTCCTGTACCTGGCTGAAACCGTTCAATACGTCGCTCGACACGTTGAGCGCCAGCATTGCCGTCAGCACTATGTACATAAGGTTTATCATCCGCTGGCGGGGTGACATCCTCGCCACGTTGTTGCTGCCACCTGCCATCTGCTATCAGCCGTTCTGTTGGTTTGTTGACTCGTCGAAAGGATTCACGGCGCGACCGCCGCCTCCCATCATAGGATTCTGCATATTGATGGTCATGGCCGTGATCATCTTCTCGTATACCGAGTTGAGCTGTTTCATGTAGCGGGCCATCTTCTCTGTCTCCTCGCAATAACGGCTCGACTCGAGAGCCGACTTCTCGTACATGTCGCGGATATCCTTCAGTCCGCGGTTCACGCGGTCGATGCTCTCAAGCTGCGACGATATCGATTTCAGCTGTATCTCGTAGATGGTGTTCAGCCCCGCAATGTTGCGGTTGAGGTCCTCCATCTGGCTTACGTAGCCGTTGGAGTTCTGCGATATGTTTTCTGAGTTTTCGGTTATTGCCTTGTAGGAGTTGAGCAGAGTTGCGCTCACTTCGTTGAGGGCCTGGGTTGTCTCGTTGAGGCTCTTCATCTGTTCGGCGATACCCTGCATGCCCTCGAGGTAATCCTGCGAAGCCTGGGCTATGTCCTTGGCCTGGTCGAGTTGTCCGGCGGTCATCTCCGGGACGCCTGCCGCCGAGAGACTTACCACGGTGCCCGGCGTCACGCCTTCGCCCGTGATTTCTCCATCGTAACCTGTACCGTTGGCTCCGGCTATTACCACGCCGCTTCCGCTGGTGAAGTCAGGCCGGTCCTCCGGGTTCTTGCTGTCGAGCACCGGAAAGACATCCTCCCATGCGTACTCCTTGGGAGGCCGGTCAAAGGCCGTGAGTATGAACATCGCTATCTCCGTGCCCATGCCTATGCACAGCAGAAGAGAGCCGCCGGGCAGATGCAGAATCTTGAACAATGCTCCCCATATCACTATGGCCGCGCCTATCGAATAGGCGAAATTGAAGAACCGCTGTCCCTTCTCGCCATGGAGAAAGCGCTCTATGCCGTTGGCGTATTTTCTGATTTTTACCATTTGTCGTTATGTTGTAGGCCGCGAGGGCATTCACGGGTTAAGGCCGTCGGTTATTTCTTTTGCTGTTTTTTGCTTTTGGTTCCGCGTGCGAAGCCAATCTGGGAGCGTACATTGCGGAAACCAATATAGCTGCGCTGTTCGTTCTGATACTCCCAGGTGCGGAGGTCAGAGCGAATGTTCCGGGAGGCATCCTTCCAGGAGCCGCCGCGAACTATCTTGCGCTTCATCTTGTAGGGATCCTCCTTAGCGGCGTCGTAACGGTATTCCGGGTTGACGTCGGAGGTCAGCTTGTCGATACTCTCGGTGTAAGCCGTCGAGGTCCATTCGGAGACGTTGCCGGCCATGTCGTAGACGCCGAAGTCGTTGGGCTGGAAGGTCCCCACCTGCGAGGTTATCACATGTCCGTCGAGCACATAGTCGCCGTCGCGGGGCTTGAAGTTGGCATAGAA
>CABUTY010000034.1 GCA_902494595.1 uncultured Porphyromonadaceae bacterium
ACCATTCCAATGTCGGTGCAATGGGAGATTGACGTGTTCGGCAAAATACTCAACCGCAAGCGCGGTGCCAAGGTCACCGTCGAACAGATGGAGGACTACCGCCAGGCTGTAAGGTCGCAGATAATCTCCGCCGTGGCCAACACTTATTATGGTCTCGTGCTTCTCAAGCAGCAGCTGGCCCTCACAGAACGTACCTCTGTAATTTGGAAGGATCAGGTGGAGTCGATGAAGCTGATGAAAGAGGCCGCCTATGTCAACGAGGCCGCCGTGGTGCAGAGCGCCGCCAACTACTGGAGCATCATGTCGTCGATTCCCGACATAAAGCAAAGCATCCATGAGCTGCAGAACACCATGTCGCTGCTCCTTCACCAGAACGCACGCGACTATGCCGTGACCGACAATCTGACATTCGACCTGCCGGTAGATGTCGCCAAAGGTGTGCCTGTATGCTATCTGGCGGCCCGGCCTGACGTGCGTGCCGCCGAAAGAGGCCTTGCCGCCGCTTATTACGGCGTCAACTCCGCACGCGCCGCTTTCTATCCAAGCCTGACGATTAGCTCTAACGGCGGATTCACCAACATGCTCGGCCAGATGGTGTCAAATCCTGGCAAATGGTTCATACAGCTTGCCGGCTCGCTGGTGGCTCCTATATTCTCCCGAGGCCAGAACATAGCCAATCTTGAAGTGGCCAAAGCCAAACAGCAACAGGCCTTCAACAACTTCGAGAACAGCGTGCTCTCCGCCTCCGCAGATGTCAGCGACGCCCTCTCCTTATACAAAAACAATCATGAAAAAAGGGAATATCTGCTCCAGCAGATAAATAATCTTGAAAAATCTGTGGAAATTACTCAGGAATTATTATCTTTGGACCAGAAAACCACTTACCTTGAAGTGCTGACGGCACAATCGAGTCTGCTTAGCGCTCAGCTGGCAAGTCTTAACTGCTGGCACAACAAGGTGACGGCGCTCATCAACCTCTATCAGGCTGTGGGCGGCGGTCGCTGACCTTTAACTTAGAACAATGACATGGCAGGGCATTCTTTCTCGAAAGGATGCCCTGCGCGTTTACCTAAATAATAACCATAAAAACTCATGACTATGTCGGAAATCAGCCCATTGGCATTTGTACATCCGGAGGCGAAGATAGGCAAGGATGTTACAATCAGTGCATTTGCCTATATCGACAAGGATGTAGTGATAGGCGACGGATGCGAGATACGTCCCCATGTGTCCGTATTGCAGGGAGCCCGTATCGGCAGCAACAACCGGTTCTACGAAGGATGCATCATCGCGGCCACCCCCCAGGACTTCCGCTGGCAAGGCGAGGAGTCGTATGTGGAGATCGGCGATGACAACATCATCCGCGAACACGTGATAATCAACAGGAGCATCTATGAGCGTCAGAGCACGCGCATAGGCAGCCACAGCTTCATCATGGCCCAGACGCATATAGGCCACGACGCAAGCATCGGCAACCATGTGGTGCTCGGCAACTCTGTGAAAATAGCCGGCTCGGTGACTATCGGAGACTACTCCATACTGTCCAGCTCGGCGCTTGTTCATGAGCGTTGCGAAATCGGCCAGTGGGCCCTTATAAAGGGTGGATGCCGCGTCAACAGCAATGTGCCTCCATATGTGGTGATGGCCCACAATCCAATAGAATACTATGGCGTTAACGCCTTCATTCTCCGCAAGGGGAAGTTCAGCGAGGATACCATCGACAATATCGCCAAATGCTTTCGGCACCTGTATCAGTCGAACACCTCGACGTTCAACGCCGTGCGGCGCATAGAGGCCGACGTCGACCCCGGCGTGGAGCGCGACGCAATTGTAGACTTCATCCGCAACCATAAATACAAGCTCGCCGCCATCCGCTTCGACGACCGCGAACTCTGACAGACCTTAGAGACCTTAATTTTTCTGACATTCAAGCCGATATTTGGATGTCAGAAAAATTTTTATTAATTTTGCAGCTGTTTTGTGGCACATCCTTAAAAGCTGACGGAAAGATGCAGCCGACGGCGATATGAGAAAGTGAGATGGCACCGGAACAATGTATTAATCTTTTAAGAATTAGAACTGAGTTACAGCCATGGCTAAAACTTGTCAGATCACAGGCAAAAAGGCGTCGGTGGGCAATAATGTTTCCCACTCGAAGCGTCGTACCAAGCGCAAGTTCGAGGTAAACTTGCATACGAAGAAATTCTTCTGGGTAGAGCAAAACATGTGGATAGAGCTTACATTGAGCTGCAGCGCTCTGCGTACCATCAACAAGATCGGTCTCAACGCCGCTATCAAGAAAGCTGAAGCAGAGGGTAATCTTGACCTCCGCGACATTAAAATCATCTCCTTCTAAAGCATCCTACACAAAATGGCAAAGAAAGCAAAAGGTAATCGCGTCCAGGTAATCCTGGAATGCACCGAACATAAGGCCAGCGGTATGCCCGGTATGTCTCGTTACATCACCACCAAAAACCGCAAAAACACTACGGGCCGTCTGGAGTTGAAGAAATACAACCCCATCCTCAAAAAATACACCATTCACAAAGAAATTAAATAAGACTGAGCAATGGCAAAGAAAACTGTGGCCTCAATCCAGAAAGGTGAAGGCCGTACTTACTCCAAAATCATCAAGATGGAAAAGTCTCCCAAAACCGGCGCTTATGTCTTCAAGGAGGAAATGGTTCCCAACGACGCCGTCAAAGAGGCTCTTAAATAAGAATCAACTCAATCTCACAATAGAGGCTGCACCTTCAGGATGCAGCCTCTTATTATTTTTCATCTCTGTATTCAGACGTCTCAGAACACGTAGCTGAGACCCAACCCGAAGAAAGCCCCTCCGGTATCTTTCATCCAGCTGTATTTGCCCTGAACCTGCATCTTGAGATTGCGTGTAAAATAAAGGTCGAAACCCAGACCGACGTTACCTCCCACTCTGTTGAGGGTGAAGCTGTCATCGGGATCCGGCTGAGTCACACGCCAGCTGTTGTAGGCGAGTCCCACCAGCGGATATACGCCGAAACCCTTCACCAGCCTGAACGGAAACTGCATGTCGACATCCAGCATGAATGCCGATTTATCGTGCGACTGAAACACACATCCCACATCAGGCGACAATCGGAAATGCTCGGCAAACTCCCACTGGAAATTCACGTCGACGTATCCACCATTGTTGTATGTGGCGAAACCGCCCATCACGCCCACCGACTTCTCGCCTTTCCCAAAGGCATGAACCCGCAGAGGGCTTAAGCAACATAACAGAGCCATTACTCCCAAAAGAGCCAGTCTTGTCTTTCTCATCATCTTTTCCTTTTCGTCCTTGAGGCCATCCCCGCCGCCATCCCGGCCTGACAGAGACAACCGCCTATATCTCAAACGCTTTTTAACATAAAAAGTTTTAACACCAGCCAAAGAGAGTAAGGTCTTTAAGGTCAGTAAGGCCCTTAAGGTCTCTAAGGTCAGTAAGGTCCCTAAAGTCATTAACGACCCTAAATTCCTTAAAGCCCTTACTGACCTTACTGACCTTAAACTGCGCTGGTTTACAATAATCGGGCTAAAAGTATCATTATAAGTATGAGGGTCGGTTTTTACGGCCCGCGAGAGGAATTACGTAATGTCAGCAGTAGAGATAATCAGCAACAAGGAGATGGGCATGTCGCGGGTGGCGGCATGCGTGCCCGAGGTACATCCTGCCGGTATTCCGGCAAATATAGCCTCCATAAAGTTTCAGGCCGAACAATGTAATGCCGTCGGCGTCGAGGTGGCCGTCTTTCCTGAGATGTGCGTCCCAGGCTATACCTGTGCCGACCTTTTCCACGACAGTCTGCTTCTCGACGATGTCTTGTCGGCTCTCGCTGACCTCGCCGATTTTTCACGCAATATCAATACCGTGATTTTCGTCGGCGCTCCCATTAGCCACAACGGTTCTCTCTACAACTGCGCCATCGCCATCGGCGAAGGCAGGATTTTAGGGGGAGTGCCTAAATGCCATCTACCCAATTATAATGAATTTTATGAGGGGCGCTGGTTCGCCTCCGGTTTCGACATCCCAGACGAAGGGGTGACCATTGAAATCCCTGGCCGTGCCAATGGCGGCAATCCGCTGACCTTCAAGCTGTCGCACCATCTGCTTTTCGATATCGGGAACACACTGTACGGAGTGGAGCTTTGCGAAGACCTGTGGGTACCGACGCCACCGAGCGGCGAACTTGCGCAGGCAGGCGCCGACATCATCCTCAACCTGTCGGCATCCGATGCCTTGATAGGCAAACGCGCTTATACAGTAGACCTTATAAACGGTCAGTCGGCACGCTGCCGTTGCGGCTACGTCTACGCCTCGGCAGGCTTCGGAGAGTCGTCGACCGACCTGGCCTTCGCCGGCAATGCCTTCATATCCGAAAATGGCCGTATGCTCGCCTCCTCCCGACCCTTCACCACCGACGCCGATATATATGTCGCCGACATCGACGTGCAGCACTTGCGACACGCCCGTATTCACTGCAACACTTTCGGCCGCCGCATAAGCGGCGAATACGAGAGAGTTCACGCCTCCATCCCGACCCTCCGACAGAAGCCGCTGGATTACCGCGACATAGACCCCACTCCCTTCATCGACGCGGATACCTCGCGTATGCACCAACGCTGCGAAGAGATAAGCTCCATACAGGCTTGGGGACTCGCCACACGGCTCAAGGCCATCAACTGCCGCCACGCCGTGATTGGCATCTCTGGTGGCCTCGATTCCACTCTGGCACTCCTCGTTACTGTAAAAGCCTTCGACATGCTCGGCTTCGACAGAAAGGGAATATATGCCATCACGATGCCCGGCTTCGGCACCACAAGCCGCACCAAGAATAATGCCGACCGCCTCATGACCCTGCTGGGAGTGACCTCCCTGGAGATTCCGATAGCCAAGGCCGTGAACCAGCATTTTGCCGACATTGGCCATGACGCCGACAACCACGACATCACCTATGAGAACTCACAGGCACGCCAGCGCACACTCATCCTGATGGACTATGCCAACAAAGTGAACGGGCTGGTGATAGGCACCGGCGACCTCTCCGAGTTGGCCTTGGGATGGTGCACATACAACGGCGACCATATGTCTATGTACGGAGTCAACGCCTCGGTGCCCAAGACCATGGTGCGCGACCTTGTGGCAGGCTATGCACGCAACGCGGGCGAATCGGAGCTCCGCGACATTCTTGAAGACATCATCGCCACGCCCATCAGCCCCGAGCTTCTTCCCGCCGACGCCAACGGCGAGATTGCACAGAAAACGGAAGACACCGTAGGGCCTTACGAACTTCACGACTTCTTCCTCTACCATATGATGCGTTACGGCACCGACCCATGCAAGACGGCAGCCATGGCCGCCAAAGGGTTTGCCAGCAAATACGACCTCCCCTGCATCCTGCATTGGCTGAGAGTGTTCTACCGCCGGTTCTTCAGCCAGCAGTTCAAGCGCAGCTGCATGCCCGACGGCGTAAAGGTCGGCTCCATATGCCTCTCGCCGCGCGGCGACTGGCGTATGCCCTCCGACGCCTCGGCCGACATATGGCTCCGAAGAATCGACAACGCCATCAAATCTTTAACTACACACTGAAATGAATTTAGACGAACAGATATTACTTCTGGCCAACGGATATCACACACCATTCCTTGATTTTCTGATGACGGCATTCACCGGCTGGTTGATATGGGTACCATTCTACCTCGCCTGCTTTGCGGGACTTGTCTATAAATATGGCTGGAGCAAAGCATTTGTGATGCTTGCGGTTATAGGATGCGCGGTTGCGGCAGCCGACCAGGTATGCAGCCATATGCTCCGGCCGATGTTCGAGCGGCTGCGGCCATCGAACCTCGAGAATCCCTTCTCACAGTACATCACGGTGGTCAACGGGTATCGCGGCGGAGCCTACGGCTTCCCGTCGTGCCATGCCTCCAACTGCTTCGCGCTTGTAGGCGCCTTGTCAGTGTTCACGCTGTCGCGGCGTTTTACAGCCATATTGACGGTATGGGCATTGCTGTTATGCTTCACGCGCATGTATCTCGGCGTCCACTATCCCTCCGACTTGCTTGTCGGCGCATTGGTAGGCGGAACCATTGGCGCATCATTCGCCATGATATGCCGCTCGCTGGCTCCCAACATAAAAAAATACAGACAAAGCACAGGGTATGCACCCTATACGCTTCGTCTGCAGTCAATAACATCATCAACCATTACCCTGACACCTGTGACAATACCTGTGGCCATTCTGCTGCTAACACTCCTGATATGCACAATGGTGTCGATAATAATCTAATCCATGAAAGAACTGTCATCACACTCAGTGCCGCGATTCACCCGTGAAGACATCACCAAAGCTCTTGAGACCCTGAAGGCGGGCGGCGTAATCCTCTATCCCACCGACACCATATGGGGACTGGGCTGTGACGCCACAAACCCCGAGGCTGTGGAAAAAATATACTATATCAAGGGGCGCTCGGAGAGCAAGGCCATGCTCGCGCTCGTAGGCTCCGACAGCCAGCTCCAGAATGCCGTGGCACATATCCCCGAGATTTCGTGGGAACTCATCGACAGTGCCGTGCATCCCCTCACCATCATCTACGACCATCCCAAAGGTCTTGCCCACAATCTCATAGCCCCCGACGGCTCGATGGGCATACGGATCACCAACGAGAACTTCTCCCGCACGCTATGCCAGCGCTTCGGCAAGCCGATAGTGTCGACGTCGGCCAACAAAAGCGGCCAGAAATCGCCGGCCACATTCGCCGACATCCCACGCGAAATCAAGGAGAAAGTAGACTATATTGTCAAATATGGCCGCGACAACTCCTTGCCGCACACCGCCTCCAATATCATCAAGATATCAGACGGCGGCGTGGTCAAGGTGATAAGGTAAGAGCGCGTACCTCAGAGCGCGTTCATTAAGATTTCGGGATCGCAGCGGTTCAGAGCAAACCGTCAGTATACCTGCCCAGCCTCTTCATGCTTATGGAGAAGGAGACACGGTACAGTCCATAGGCTATCAGCGATATGCCGAGCCACAGCCATTCCACATACAGGCTCTGGATCGGATTGGTGAGCCATATTATCGAGAAACCGATGGTGCAGAAAAGGAGGAGTATCATCCATATCACCCACACCGGATTATACGCCATGAGCATACACGACTCGCAGACGCCGTTGATGGCCACTACCAGAATCCATATTCCTATTATGTACATGAACGTAAGCGTGAGCTCCGGAGCGGGGATACAGAACATCCATATACCGGCAATCAGCTCCAGAATAGCAAGGCAGAGGCTCCATCCCCAGCCGCTATAGGAAGTATTGCTGAAGGCCACCACCAGATTGGCAACGCCGGCGGCACACATTATGCCGGCAAACACGTATGCCATAACCGGCAACGACTGCATGGGCGCACACAGACACCATATACCGAAACCTATGGCTATCAGCCCCGTAAGTAGCGGAAGCCACCAGAAACGGCTGATAAAACCAGTTGTAAACTTCTTTTTCATAATATACAGATTTTAGAATTTATTCAGCTTGTTTGACATTGTAAAAACAAGTGCTGACTATTTTGGTTCGGTTTTTGTAAGGACTTTAAGGACCTTATAGACCTTAAGGACCCTAAAGTCATAATGCCGAAACTTGTCCGTGGCAATAAACCCAATAAGGGCAAGGGATGTTATAACAACAGAACCGAGAATTAACAAAAATTCCATAAATTTAATATTATGAATTTTAACAATTTCACCATCAAGTCGCAGGAAGTGGTTCAGAAAGCGATAGACTATGCCAAACAGGCTGGCCAACAGCAGATTGAGCCGTCGCATATCCTGAAGGCGATACTCTCCGAGGGTGAGTCGATAGTCAACTTTATCTTCCAGAAGACGGGAGTAAATCTGCAGACTGTCAAGAGCGGAATTGACGCCGACATTGCCGGACTGCCGAAGGTGTCGGGCGGTGACGTTTTCCTGTCGCGTGAGTCGAACGACGCATTGCAGAAGGCTGTGGAATATTCCAAGAAGCAGGGCGATGAGTATGTTTCGCTGGAGGCCATGCTTATGGGAATCTTCCAGACGCGTTGCAAAGCCTCGCAGGTGCTCAAGGATGCCGGTCTTTCGGAGAAAGAGCTGCAGGCCGCCATTATGGAACTGCGCAAAGGAAACAAGGTAACGGACCAGAGCGCCGAAGAGACCTATCAGGCTCTCGGCAAATATGCCATAAATCTCAACGACCGTGCGCGTAACGGCAAGCTCGACCCGGTGATAGGGCGCGACGAGGAGATACGCCGCGTGCTTCAGATATTGTCGCGGCGCACCAAGAACAATCCCATGCTTGTCGGCGAGCCGGGCACCGGCAAGACGGCCATCGCCGAAGGTCTCGCCATGCGTATCGTGCGCGGTGATGTTCCCGAGAACCTGAAGACAAAGCAGATTTTCTCGCTCGACATGGGGGCCCTGGTGGCCGGAGCCAAATACAAGGGGGAATTTGAGGAACGCCTCAAGGCAATAGTCAACGAAGTGTCGAGTTCTGATGGCGAGATTATTCTCTTCATCGACGAGATACACACCCTTGTGGGAGCGGGCAAGGGCGAGGGAGCCATGGATGCCGCCAATATCCTCAAGCCGGCCCTGGCCCGCGGCGAACTCCGCAGCATCGGCGCCACCACCCTCGATGAATACCAGAAATACTTCGAGAAAGACAAGGCTTTGGAACGCCGTTTCCAGAAGGTTATGGTCGACGAGCCCGATGAGCTCTCGGCGATATCCATCCTTCGAGGCCTTAAGGAACGCTATGAGAACCACCACAAGGTGCGCATCATGGACGAGGCCATCATAGCGGCCGTACAGCTGTCGGTAAGATATATCACCGACAGGTTCCTTCCCGACAAGGCCATAGACCTCATAGACGAGGCGGCCTCCAAGCTGCGTCTCGAGATGGACTCCCAGCCGCAGGCTCTCGACGAGGCCAGCCGCAAGATCAAACAGCTCGAGATTGAACGCGAGGCCATAAAGCG
>CABUTY010000035.1 GCA_902494595.1 uncultured Porphyromonadaceae bacterium
CGCGGGGATGCAGCCAGTCGGTACCGCGCACAGCCACACGCCCGGCTATCGACAGCGGACGGTCAAACCATGTGTACAGAATGCCGCCGCCATATTTCTCCACATTGAGACGCACCACGCCGCCATCTCCGTAGATTTCGGCGTTAGGCTTGATTTTGAAGCAGGGACTGTCGCTATGAGCCGACACGATGCGGAAGCCATTGTCGCCCACAGACCCTTCACCTACGATGAATGCGAAAAGCGCACTCCCGTTCTTGGTCATATAATACTTTCCGCCGGCGCGGATATCCCAACGGGCATTCTCGTCGAGACGCTGGAAACCGAGCTCGTCGAGCGACGTGCGCATCGTGCGCACAGCCGTGAAATTGCATGTCGACTTGTCCATCCAGTCAAGCAGATTGCCCATTACATAATCTGTACTCATAATATCTTGTTTTTTTCTTTTTTCCGTTAAAGCCGCCAGGGCGCCAGGGCTATGTGGCTTATGTTGCTGATGCTGTGGGCACTGTGGTGAGCCGTCAGGCGAAACGCAGATGATTCAGCGCCCTGAGCACATTGCACAGCGTCTGGCTCCAATAGCCGGCGAAGTTCTCCCGGCATTCCGCATATGCGCCGGCCGTCTCCTCACCCTCGCTCTCCTTTACGGTCATAACCATGTTATACAAGGCCTGGAATATATCCGCCAATCCCTCAGATATCGAAGCCGCTATCGGAGTGTCGCTATATTTCATATCCTCCTCGAAAGTCTCCAGAAAGATATCGTCGGGACCAAGCACATTCTCCACATTGCGCCTCACCGTCTCGTACCATTGCTCATCGACATAGGTAGGATAATATCTCTCGTCGATTAGCCCGAGTTCTTCGGAATCCAGCATGAGAAAATCACTGTAAATCACCGGTAGCAACTCGGTGACCTTCTTTACAAAATCATCCTTGTCGTATTGCCGCGCCTCCTCTATCAGCTTGCAATATCGCGCACTGTCGGCCGTGGTCTTCAGCAGCTTGCGGGTTATCTCCTGATCTTCTGTCATGTTCTCAATCCTTATAAAGATGATGTTCCTTTATATAACCGATAACTTTTGCCGGGAGCAAAAAGTTGACATTAAGGCCCTCGGCTATTGCCCTCCGCAGATATGTGGATGAAATCTCCATCTGCGGCACGCTGTCGGCAAGCGTCACATTGTCGGGCAACGACTCCCCTATTTCGAACCCGGGCCGCGGATAGACTACCACCCCGAACTCCCGGATTATCTTCTCCGGATTACGCCAGCGGCCAAAAGCCTGCCAGTTGTCGGAACCAATGATTATTCTGAAATCCACGTCGGGCCAACGCCGGCGTAACTCGCATAAAGTCTCATACGTATACGACGGCTCAGGCAACTGCATCTCCACATCCGACACACTTACGGCATGGCAATCCTCGGCCACTATCCGGCACATGTCGAAACGCAACGCCGGGTCGGCAGGCCGTGGTCCGTCGGTCTTCAGCGGATTTATACGACCGGGCATCAGCCACACCTCATCTACAAGCCCGCTCTGCGACAGCATGTTGGCTACCATGGCATGTCCCGTATGCACAGGGTTGAAACTCCCCCCGAACACTCCGATAACTCTCCGGCATTTTCCGTCCGGCATGCCGCACTCCTCTGTCACGCTTCCTTCCTTGTGAACTCCCTTATCTCTTCGGCCACATCGGCCACCGCCTTGTCGAGCGAATCATTTACAATCTCGCGGTCATAAGCCGAAGCGAATCCCATCTCGTACTCGGCCTTGCCGAGACGCCGGGCTATCGAGTCGGCATCATCGGTGCCGCGACCTGTAAGCCGCTCCTTCAGCACCTCCAGCGACGGCGGCTCTATGAAGATGGTCAACGCACGGCTGCCATACATCTTCTTGACATTTTCAGCCCCGGCCACATCTATGTCCATGATCACATTGCGTCCCGACGACGTGATACGCTCTATCTCCGAAGCCAGCGTGCCGTAATAGGTGCCCGCATATACCTCGGCCCATTCCACAAACTCGTCGGCAGCGATGCGACGCTCGAACTCCTCTTGCGTCAGAAAATAATAATTCACGCCATCCTTCTCCCCCTCCCGAGGACGCCGGCTCGTGGCCGACACCGAGAATGACAGCCCTAAGGTGGAATCCTTCATCAACTCATTGATGATTGTCGATTTTCCCGTGCCCGACGGCGCCGACAGGACTATAAGCTTACCCTTGCTCATAACACATTAAGCACCTGCTCCTTGATTTGTTCCAGCTCATCCTTCATTCTCACCACTACCTTCTGCATCTCGGCATGGTTCGACTTGGAGCCGAGGGTATTGATCTCGCGGCCCATCTCCTGTGCTATGAAGCCCAGTTTCTTGCCGCAACCCTGAGGATCGTAGCCATCTTCTCCACCCATCGTCTCAAGGAAATAGTTAAGATGCGCGTTGAGCCTGGTCTTCTCCTCGGTCACATCAAGCTTCTCTATATAGAACACGAGTTCCTGCTCAAGACGACCCTTGTCGTATTCTATACTGTCAAGACGTGTGAGCTGTTCCTCCAGACGGGCCTTGATCTTAGGCACTCTCTCCGCCTCATAGGGCTCCACTTCGGCAAGCAGCCCGTAAAGGGCATCGATTTTCGCCTTGAAAAAGGAATACAGTTTTTTTCCTTCGTTAAGGCGGAAGCCCTTTATCTCATCGAGGGCCATATTCAAAGCATCATACAAAGCCTTTCGGTCGTTGTCGTCAAACTCAAGAGGGCGAGCATGCAGCACATCGGGCAGCCTCAGCAGCACGGAGTACCAGTCGGCAGGCTGCGGCAGGCCGCACTCTTCTCCCAGCGCCTCTATCTGAGCCTTGTAAACACTCACAGCCCCGGCATCTATGCTCACGGCTGTCTCGCCGCTGGCAAGCTCCTCGGTAACTGTCAGCTCCACCTTGCCGCGGGCAAGCTCCGAGCCTACCCTGGTGCGC
Organism: uncultured Porphyromonadaceae bacterium; assembly: GCA_902494595.1. GTDB lineage: Bacteria > Bacteroidota > Bacteroidia > Bacteroidales > Muribaculaceae > Lepagella. The sequence goes on from CABUTY010000035.1 coordinate 2,967, forward strand.
ATCTCCACTTCCATATCCCGCATCACCTGCGGCATACGTGTCTGCATGTCCAGCTGCTTGCTGTTTAGCGACTTTATCTCTATCGTGAGCGTCCGCCTTCCGCTTTTGCCCACGCCCCGGCCGTACCCGGTCATCGACATTATCATGGCTTTCCTTTTCGTATTTTCTTTACCGTCTTCCCCCCTTGCAAATTTACTGCTTTTTTCCCATTTTTCATAATCCGCACGGCAAATAGCGGTCTCGGCGCGTTATTTACGCGATTTTCCTTCACCCTGGACCGAGAAACCGAATTTGCCGACCACCGGCCCTAACGAGTGGTAATACCCGTGGCTATAGGCCAGCAGGTCGGCTTTCTCAAGCTCGAAACGCCCCGTCGAGGCATCCATAAACCTGTCATCGGCCCTGACATTCACAACCTCCGCAATGAACATCGTATGGCTTCCCAGATCCATCGTCTCCTTGACCCTGCACTCTATGCTCAACGGGCTTTCCTCAACCGTGGGCGACTTGACCTTCTCGCCGGCCAACGGCGTAAGCCCCGTCTCTTTCCATTTGTCATACTTTGCGCCCGAACGGACACCGCACCAGTCGACAGCCTTCGCCATCCCCACAGTGGTGAGATTGACCGTAAACTCCATCTCCCTCATTATAATCGGAAATGAATGCCTCTCCTTTCGCACCGAAATGCTGAGCATTGCCGGATCCGAACATATAGTACCCAGCCATGCCACTGTCAGCACGTTCCATTCCTCCCGAGTAGCACCGCATGTCACCAACGCCGCCGGTACCGGATAGACCATCGTCCCCGGACGCCATGATATCTTTCCCATATTCTTTCTTTATTAATACAGGCATCAGACTTCCGTCCGATGCCTGCATCCCATATTCTCTTATTACTTATTACTTATTGCTGATTACCTATTACTTCTGACCTCTGACTTACTTAACTCCCAGGTCCTCGAGCACCTTGTCGATATGCTTTTCAGCAATCTGCACGTACTTCTCATAATCGGCCTTATCCTTCATATCCTCGCGCACCTCCACATAGAACTTTATCTTCGGTTCCGTGCCCGAGGGGCGTACCGACACCTTGTCGCCAGCTTCGGTGAAGAACTGCAGCACATTCGAGGTGGTGGGGAAGTTCATCTTCTCCACATCGCCCGTCTTGAGGTTGCGGCAGTTGAGGTCGCTGTAGTCCTTGATGCATGTCACGGGACTTCCGGCGAGCGTTTTGGGAGGATTCTCGCGGAAATTCTTCATCATGGCCACAATCTCCTCAGCACCGGTCTTGCCGGGACGCACCACGCTCACACCACGCTCACGCGAGAAGCCATATTGAGCATATATGTCCACGAGCACCTCGTAGAGGTTCATACCCTTGTCGGCCGCCCATGCCGCGCACTCGGCTATAAGCGAGTTGGCCGATATCGAATCCTTGTCGCGCACGAATGTCTCTGCAAGGAAACCGTAGCTCTCCTCGCCGCCACCCAGATAGCGTCCCTCGCTCTCCATGTTGCGCATCACGTCCGCTATCCATTTGAAGCCTGTGAAGCAGTCGTAGCACTGTACCTTGTTGGCATCGGCGATACGCTTGATGGTCTCGGTGGTCACTATCGTCTTCACCACATACTCATTGCCAGTGAGAAGCTTGTTCTCCACATTCTTGGTGATGATGTAATATATAAGGAGCATGCATATCTGGTTGCCGTTGACGAGCTGGTAATTGCCCTGCTTGTCGCGGACCACGAGACCCACACGGTCGGCGTCGGGGTCGGATGCCAGCACAAGGCTCGCTCCCGTCTCCTTGGCCTTCTCCACAGCCATGGCCATAGCCTCGGAGTTCTCCGGATTCGGCGATGCCACCGTCGGGAAGTCGCCATCCTGGATATCCTGTGCCGGTACGTGTATCACATTCTCGAAGCCCCAGAGCTTCAGCGAATCGTACATAAGCCGTTTGCCCGTGCCATGTATCGGCGTGTAGACAATCTTCATGTCCTTATGACGTTTGTCAGCTTCCGGATCGAGGCTCAGCTTGTGTATGTCGGCCAGGAACTGGTCGTCAATATCCTTGCCGATGGTCTGTATCAGCGATGCGTCGGCATTCCACTTTATCTGGTCGTTCGACTTTATCTGATTCACATACTCGATGGTCTTGACATCGTGAGGGGCAATCATCTGAGCGCCGTCGCTCCAGTAAGCCTTGTAGCCATTGTACTCCTTGGGGTTATGGCTTGCGGTGACCATGACGCCGCTTTGGCATCCCAACTTGCGAATGGCATACGACACCTCCGGCGTGGGGCACGGCCCGTCGAACAGATATACCTTGATGCCGTTGGCCGAGAAAATATCGGCGGTAAGCTCGGCGAACTTGCGGCTGTTGTGGCGCACGTCATGACCTACGGCCACGCAAATCTGCGGAAGCTCCTTGAAGCAGTCCTTAAGATAATTGGCCAGTCCCTGAGTGGCCGCGCCTACCGTGTAGCGGTTCATCCTGTTGGTGCCCGCGCCCATTATGCCGCGGAGCCCTCCCGTACCGAACTCCAGGTCTTTGTAAAACGACTCTATCAACGGAGTCTTGTCGTCGGCCGAAAGCATAGCCTCTACTTCCCGGCGTGTCTCTTCGTCATATTCCGGACTCAGCCATCTCTCGGCCCGCTCCGTGACTTGCTTCAATAATGTCTCGTTACTCATATCTTGGGTTATAGCGGGCTCTCCACGTATGCTGACGGAGCCTTTTCTCCTCTCTCCGTGTGAACCCCTGTTTATTTGTTCCTGTAAGTGAAACACAAAGTTAGCTAAAAAAGTCGGAAGTTTAAAGATTTTTATGCCTTTTTTCAAAAACCGGCAATATCCTGACCGGGCGTCTCCCCGTTCCTTTTGGTAGTTTATGAAATAATTGGTAATTTTGCGTATTGACAGCGGTATTTTTAGAGCCTGTCTGAATTTAAACCGTTTTAACATAAGAAGATGGAATTGAAAAACTTCAAATTAATATTGAGGCCTTTTTTGGCTGATTACGCCAAGCCTCATCAGTCGCATAGCCCGCTATGCTCCTTCTTCAGCTTGCGTAATCATCTCAAAAAATTCTCTCAATCTTAATTTGATTTAAATCCAGACAGGCTCTTAGAATAGACCGCTGCATCATAACCTATGACAAGGACAAACAACGATAATCTATACAATATCGAGGATAAGGAGGGCAAATCCGGCAAGAAGGGAGGTCGCGGAGGTCGTCACAGCCGCAGCCGCACATTCGTGAAATGGCTGTGGATTTCTTTCCTCGGCATAGGGTTTGTGATAACCTTTCTGCTGCTCCTCATCTACAACGGAGTAATCGGGTACATGCCACCTGTCGAGGAGCTTGAAGACCCTCACGACAAGCTGGCGTCGCTGGTATTCAGCAGCGACGGCGAAGAGCTGGGCCGCTACTACCAGGGGCAGGGAAACCGCGTTTATACCGACTATAACGGCATCTCCGAGCATGTCATCAATGCCCTCGTGGCCACTGAGGATGTCAGATTCCGCGAGCATTCGGGCATCGACTTCAAAGCCCTCGGCCGTACTGCCGTCAAGACCGTCATAATGGGCGACAAGTCGTCCGGAGGCGCCTCAACCATCACCCAGCAGCTCGCTAAGCAGCTTTACTCCCAGCCAAGCTCAAACCTCATCAAGCGAGCTCTCCAGAAGCCTATTGAATGGATGATCGCCATAAAGCTCGAACGGTTCTATACCAAGGATGAGATCATCAACATGTATCTCAACCGCTTCGACTTCCTCAACAATGCCGTGGGCATCAAGACGGCGGCTAACGTATACTTCGGCAAGGAGCCCCGCGACCTCAAGATAGAGGAGGCCGCCATGCTTGTGGGCATGCTCAAGAATCCGAGCTATTATAATCCGCTGCGTCACGAAGAGCGCACCATACAGCGCCGCAACACCGTGTTCGACCAGATGGTCAAGGCAGGCTTCCTTTCCGCCGCCGACGCCGACTCGCTGAAGAATCTCCCTCTCGGCCTCGACTATCACAAGGTGGACCACAAGGAGGGAGGCGCTCCATACATGCGCGAGGAGATTCGCCGCATGATGACAGCCTCCAAACCCGTTCGCCCCAACCGCAGCGACTATGCCTCCGACGTGGCTTATCACATAGCACTCGGAACTTACAATACCGACTCCACAATGTGGGAGGAGAATCCCCTTTACGGATGGATTCAGAAAAACCCCAAGCCCGACGGCACATATTATAATCTGTACACCGACGGTCTGAGGATATATACATCGATCGACATGCGTATGCAGCGATATGCCGAGGAGGCCGTCAACGAGCATCTCGGCGGCTACCTGCAGCCCGCTTTCGAGGCTGAAAAGCGGGGCTCCCGTACCGGCCCGTATACATCCAATCCCGCCGAGCTCAGCTATAACGGCGTACAGAAACTCATCAAAAATGCCGTAAGACAGACAGCACGCTACCGCTCCATGAAAGAGGCCGGCGCTTCCGAAGAGGAAATCGACAAGGCTTTCCATACTCCTTACAGCATGGACATCTTCACATATGTGCGCAAGACCACCAAGGAGAACGGCAGGCCGGTGACCAGGATAGTCCCCGGCACGAAAACCGTGACCATGACTCCTTACGACTCTCTGCTCTACATGAAGACCATCCTGCGCACGGGACTCGTCAGCATGGATCCCGTGACCGGGCTTGTCAAGGCATATGTAGGAGGTCCCGATTTCAGTCATTTCCAGTACGACATGGCGATGCGCGGCAAGCGACAGATCGGGTCTGTGGCCAAGCCTATGCTCTACGCCATGGCCATGGAACAGGACTTCACACCCTGCTCCATGTTTAGCAACACGCAGCCGGTCTACGGCGGCTGGGCGCCGCGAAACTCCAGCCGTGCCCGCGTGGGTCAGATGGTTGACCTGCGGTGGGCGCTGACCAACTCCAACAACTGGATATCGGCACGCCTTATCCACGAACTCACTCCCGGCGCCTTCGCCAACAAGATGCGCCTCTTCGGCATCACCGGCTATATAGAGCCTGTGCTGCCGCTGTGTCTCGGTATCGTGGATGTTCCCGTGGGACAGCTCGTGGGCGCTTTCTCAGCTTTCAGCAACAAGGGAATACGCGTCGACCCCATTCTCGTCACTCGCATCGAGGACAATCAGGGAAACCTGATATATTCGGCGGTGCCACACCGTACCGAGGTACTCAGCGAAGATGCTTACTACAAGATAGTGTCGGTGCTCCTCAATGTGGTTGACAGCGGTACAGGACGCAGCCTGCGCAGCCGCTATAACATTAATGCGGAGATGGGCGGCAAGACCGGTACCACCAACTCCAACTCCGACTCATGGTTCATGGGCTTCACCCCCGACCTTGTCACAGGCGTATGGGTAGGTGGCGAGGAACGCTACATACACTTCAACACCATGGCCTACGGCCAGGGCGCTAAGGCTGCCCTCCCTATCTACGGCCTTTACATGAAGAAGGTGTACGGCGACAAGAAACTCCCCTATTCCCAGGATACCAAATTCGAGTTTCCCGACGGCTTCAAACCCTGCGGCGACAATGGTTCCGAATCACATTCCTACAGCCACAGCTCCGACGACTACAGCGTGGAGACGTCCTCCGGAGTATTCGACTGAATACCCTCTCACAGGGGAAATTAATAAATTTTTAAAATATTTACCGCGCTGTTTGGATATTCGGCGTAAGTTGACTATCTTAGCACCGTAATTAAAGAAATTTATCCTTAATCAGAGAAACAGCCGGAGACTATAAGTACGGCGGTTGACCGAAATTGAGATAAAAAAGAATCATCTAATACACGAAAACATGGCAAAAGTGCTAAAAATCAGAGACCTGACTCTCCGCGACGGCCAACAGTCGTTGTTTGCCACCCGCATGAAGCAGGAAAACATCGACAAGCTTCTTCCCTTGTATAAGGAAGCGAAATTCTACATCATGGAGGTATGGGGCGGTGCCGTTCCC
>CABUTY010000036.1 GCA_902494595.1 uncultured Porphyromonadaceae bacterium
ATGCGTGCCCGTGGCGCAAAAGTGACCGACCTCGCCATCATCATCGTGGCTGCCGACGACGACGTGATGCCGCAGACCATTGAGGCGATTAACCATGCCTCGGCTGCCGGCGTCCCCATGGTGTTCGCCATCAACAAGATTGACAAGCCTGCCGCAAACCCCGACAAAATCAAGGAGGAACTCGCCAACATGAACTACCTCGTGGAGGAATGGGGCGGCAAATACCAGAGTCAGGACATATCGGCGAAGAAAGGAATAGGCGTCGATGAACTAATGGAGAAAGTGCTTCTGGAAGCGGAGCTTCTGGACCTTAAGGCCAATCCTAACCGCAACGCCGTAGGCTCGGTGATAGAGTCGAGTCTCGACAAGGGCCGCGGATACGTGGCTACGGTACTGGTACAGAACGGCACGCTGCGAGTAGGCGACGTGATAATGGCCGGCACCAACTACGGCAAGGTCAAGGCAATGTTCAACGAGCGTAACCAGCGCGTCAAGGAAGCAGGACCGGCCACGCCTGTACAGGTGCTGGGACTGAACGGCGCCCCTACAGCCGGCGACACATTCAACGTGATGGGCAGCGAGCAGGAGGCCCGCGAGATTACCAACAAGCGCGAGCAGCTGCAGCGAGAGCTTGGTCTGCGCACCAAGAAGCGTCTCGGTCTTGAAGAGCTTGGCCGTCGCCGCGCCCTCAACGACTTCCACGAGCTCAACCTCGTGGTCAAAGGAGATGTCGACGGCTCCATCGAAGCCCTCAGCGACGCGCTGCTGAAGCTCTCCACACCCGAAGTACAGGTAAACGTGCTGCACAAAGGTGTGGGAGCGATATCCGAAAGCGACGTCACCCTGGCCGCAGCCTCCGACGCCATCATCATCGGCTTCCAGGTACGTCCCTCCGCACAGGCCCGCAAGGAAGCCGAACAGGAAGGCGTGGAAATACGTCTCTACTCCGTGATTTACAAAGCCATTGAGGAAGTACGCGACGCCATGGAAGGCATGCTCGCCCCCGAAATCAAGGAAGAGATTATCGGCAACGCCGAAGTGCTCCAGACATACCACATATCGAAGGTGGGCACCATTGCCGGCGCCCTGGTACGCGACGGCAAGATCAAACGCACCGCCAAAGTGCGCGTGATCCGCGACGGTATCGTGATATATACCGGCGAGCTCGGAAGCCTCAAGCGATTCAAGGACGATGCCAAGGAAGTGCTCTCCGGCTACGACTGCGGCCTCTCCGTACAGGGATACAACGACATCCGAGAGGGCGACCTCATAGAAGCCTTCGAGGAAGTGGAGGTTAAGAAATCCCTCAAATAAGGAAACATAAGCATAAGAAATGCCGGAGTGTCCCCCACGGGGAGCATCCCGGCATTTCCTTTATCAAACAAACATGAATTACTTCATCAACATAGGGAGCAACCTTGGCGACCGGAGGCTTAACATCAGCCGGGCGCTGCAGCGCATCATGGGGCTTTACGGCTGGTTCGACATGTCGAAGGCCATGGAGAGCGAGCCGTGGGGGTATGAGAGTCCCAACACGTTCATGAACGTCGGCATACGGCTCGTATCAGCGCTCCCGCCCGAAGAGATGCTCCACAGTCTGCAGACCATAGAGAAAGAGCTGGGCGACGCGCCTCACCGCAATGCCGACGGCAGCTACGCCGACAGAACAATAGATATTGACATCGTGGCCGTTGACGAACTTGAGATCGACATGCCCGGTCTGACAGTCCCCCATCCCCGCCTGCCCGAAAGAAAGTTCTTCCTACGGCCCATGGCCGAACTGGCCCCCATATGGAAACATCCCGCCACAGGCAAGACCTGCAGCGAGATGCTCAAAGAACTCGACAGCCAGAAGACCGACGAGTCTGTGTGTGCGCTCTAAGGGTATCAGAGAAGATGATGTTTTCTATGACCGAGGTCACGCTCAAGCACCTTCACGTCGTGATGGATCTTGCCCAGCTTGCACACGGCGGCTATCGCCATGCCGAATGTGGCAGCGGCTATGGCCAGATGTCCCAGACGTACATACTTCTTAACCGTATGATAATGCGGACACATGGCATGCTCCAGCATCTCACGCCCTTCTTCATGCAGTTCTTCTGTCTTTTTCATAATTTCAGATTTCAGATTAAAGTCAAGACTGTTGCATAAGAGCCATATCTGACCCTTGCATAGTAACAACAAACGTACATATCTTCTGTTTTGACTCTTAGATTTTTTTAACCGTAAGGAAATTAGTAATTTTGCAATCATGATAACCGGAGAACAGCTAAAGGAATTGGAAAGGCGCGTTCAGGACCTGAACCGCTATCTCGACATAGAGAATAAGAAAATAGAAGTTGAGGAGGAAGAGCTACGCACCCATGTTGCGGATTTCTGGGAAGACCGGGAGAAAGCGGAAGCCCAGATGCGCAAGATCAAGGGTCTCCACTTCTGGATAGACTCGTATACGGCATTGACTCGCCAGCTTGAGGAACTCAGACTCTCGATGGATTTCCTGAAAGAGGGGCTTGTGACCGAAGAGGAAATCGACGCTGCGTATGCCACGGCGGAAGAGTCGGTGGAGAAACTGGAGCTTCGCAACATGCTTCGTCGCGACGAGGACAAGATGGACGTGGTTCTGAAAATCAACTCGGGAGCCGGGGGCACGGAGAGTCAGGATTGGGCGCAGATGCTTATGCGTCTCTACCTCCGATATGCCGAACGGCATGGCTACAAGACATCGATAGCGCAACTCCTCGAAGGCGACGAGGCCGGCATAAAGTCGGTGACCATCAACATCGAGGGCGACTATGCCTACGGTTTTCTGAAGAGCGAGAACGGCGTACACCGTCTGGTGCGCGTAAGCCCCTACAATGCCCAGGGCAAACGCATGACATCGTTCGCATCCGTATTCGTCACCCCGCTTGTCGACGACTCGATAGAGGTCAATGTGGAACCGGCCCGTATCTCCTGGGACACTTTCCGTTCAGGAGGCGCCGGCGGCCAGAACGTCAACAAGGTGGAGTCGGGTGTGCGTCTGCGCTATCAATATACCGACCCCTATACCGGCGAGGAAGAGGAAATCCTGATAGAGAATACCGAGACCCGCGACCAGCCCAAGAACAAGGAAAACGCCATGCGCCAGCTGCGTTCCATACTCTACGACAAGGAGCTGCGCCACCGCATGGAGGAACAGGCAAAGGTCGAGGCCGGCAAGAAGAAAATAGAATGGGGCTCCCAGATTCGCAGCTATGTCTTCGACGACCGGCGCGTCAAGGACCACCGCACCTATTTCCAGACCAGCGACGTCAATGCCGTGATGGACGGTAATATCGACGGCTTCATAAAGGCATACCTCATGGAGTTCGCCCAGACCGACGACGAGTAGAGCACGGCCCGATGCAAAAACTGGATTCCGTAGGCTTCTCCACCGGCTTGCTCATCCTTTTCTCACTGGGAGCGACTTATATCCTATCCTCGCTGGGATTCTTTCTGGACATCCCCTTATCGGTCTTTACATTCCCTTGCGGTGTGCTGTCGGCATTCCTGGCACTTGTCAGGTTTGTCAGGTTCAGGACGCTGCTGGTTTCCGCAGCGGCCTATACGGGCATATTCTTTCTGACGGCCTTTCTCACTGCGCACCTTTATGATTTCAGCTACGACGGACAATGCTACCACCAGGAGATGGTTGTCCTGCTCGCAGAGGGATGGAATCCTTTCCTGCAACCCGCCGGCCATGCCGGCACAAGCATATGGTCGCTGCATTATGCCAAGTGTCTTGAGACTCTGGCTGCAACGATATGCATACTCTTCCATGATGTCGAGATTGGCAAATCCGTAAATCTTCTGCTTGTCATCTCCACCGCCCTGCTGGCGTGGTATATTTCCGGCCATATGTATCCACGCATCAGGACGTGGAGAAAATGGCTGTATACAATCCTTCTGATACTGAATCCGGTAGGGTGCGCCCAGGTACTCTCATATTATACCGACTTCAGTCTCTATTATTATATACTGCTGAGTATCGGTTTCGGGTTCCTCATATATAAAGACATATGCCGCAATGTATCAGGCATCGGGCTGTTTATGGTAATCATCTTGGGCGCCGGCACAAAATTCAACATATTCTTCTTCACCGGACTGACAGTTTTAGGTATGCTGGTATGGTTCATGCTGAAGAAAGATTACCGGGCCTTCAGGCGAGTCATGCTTATCTCGCTGACAGCGGCAATATTGGGGAGTCTGGTTATCTCGTATCACCCTTACGTCACCAACTTCCGTACTGCCGGCAATCCGCTGTACCCATTGCTCGGCGAAGGCGCTGAAGACATAATGACCGGCAATACCCCCGAGGAATTTCTCGGAAATAACCGGTTTACCAACTTTATTCTCTCCTACTCCACACCCACCAGAGCCCCTTACACCGATTCTCGGATTAACGGATTCGGCATGTCTTTCGGACTCCTCCTGCTGATAGGCGTGATATCATCCGCCTGCCGCATCTGCAGAAACAGGAAAGTGACAGCGGAAGACTATGTCGTAATATTGTCAATAGCCTCCGCCTTTATATTCGCCCAATCGTGGTGGGCGCGTTACAATCCACAGCTATGGCTGGTCGTCCCCATTACATTCCTGAAAATGGTGCGGTCGGGCCGGAAATGGATTCCGATTGCATATTTTGCAACTGCCATGCTATGTATAATACCTGTGTCGGGCCTGGCCGTGACTGCCTCTTATAAGAAAAGCGCCTACATAAAGGCGGCGCGACAGGTACTGGCAGGGAGAACGGTTGAAGGTAGCTGCATTTTCCCCCAGACCATATACCAATACACCCCCTACGGCATAACTTTCACAAGTGTACCGCTCGACTCCATACCGGCTGCGGAAAGATTTTCGCTCGACGGCTATTTTCAGGGCGGCCACGACAGCCTCACTATCCTCAGAGTCGACCAAGCAGACCAAAAAGAGGTTTGGGACAGCATGGGCTTCGCGCGATACATATTCCGATCCACAAAACCCGATTTCATTCCATGAAAGATGCATGTAAAGAATCCCCGCTATATTTTGCCGCCTATGTATGGCTCCTTATTCCATATATTCTCTTTTTGGGCGGTTGGTTTCATCTATGGATAAGCGTTCCGCTGATAGCTTTCATAATATACGCGGCGATATACGTCTACTTCAATACATGCGTCAGCCGGAAGAGACGGCAAACGGGTTGTATGCCAGGTTTCAACAAGAAGCGAATATTCCTGATATTGGCATTGGTGTTTGCCTGGGTCATATTTTCCGGTATCGGAGGCGTTTTCTGGCAGGACGAATGGGACCACGGCTTCAGGAACGGCGTCTTTTTTGATCTTGTGAATCATCCTTGGCCCGTGTTGGATTATGAAGGAAATCGGCAAGAATTACTGTGCTACTATTTTGGTTTCTGGCTTCCGAGCGCACTGTTTGCCAAACTCACCGGCTCAATGGAAGCAGGATACCTCTTTCAGCTGCTGTATGCCGTTATCGGCGCTTCCATAGCCATGATGATGGTTTGCAGATATACCGGTGCCGCAAAATTGCGGATTCCCTTCATATTCCTGTTGTTTTGCGGCTGGGATATTGTGGCATATCTCCTCTTGGACGGATATAATGGATTTGCAAATGCAGTGTTCGATCTGAAAGACCTGAGTTATGGATATTTCTCAGCGCCATCCACCGCCATTCAATTATATTTTATCTATAATCAGGGCATTGCCATATGGATTGTACTGATGCTGCTTCTCAAGGTGAAGGATAAGGCCGGCATGGTGGTATTCACGTGGGCATTATTGTCGATATACTCACCGATAGCTGCTGCCGCCACCATTCTCCCCGTTTGTGGCTGGACCATTAAAGACTGGAAGAATGCATTCAGTGTGCTGAATCTGGGAGCGACAATCATAGGGCTTCTCACCTTATCATTCTATATGTCGAATCGGCGCGCAGCCGGATTCAGCCTGAACCCTGGTGCCGATTTCCCCATATTCATTCTGTTTCTCACGCTGAGTTATGGCGTCTATCTCCCCTTCGTATGGAAAGAAATCCGGCATGATTACACCTTCTGGCTATTGTTCGGGTCCATGTGCATTCTGAGCTGGACACGACTGGGCGACGCGCCTGATATGGGAATCCGTTGCGCCATCCCGTCGTTTCTATATCTGACAATCGTGGTCGCGAAAAAATCACTGAGTTTCGAGAAATGGCCGAGACTCCGGAAAGTTCTTTTTATCGTTGTCTTTTCAATAGGCGCGATATCACCACTCGGCATTTATGCCAGAGCGGCGTATCATAACCTGTCATATTATCGCGGCAGAATCAACTCCATGAAAAGCGAGCCATATCCCACGCTTTTCATGGATAATCCCTGCCACGACAATTTCATAGGCTCTACCGATAGCTTCTATGCCCGCTATCTGATGCCCAAGAGGGCGCGTCTATCATGACACACCCTCTTGACGCATTACTTAAAATTTCAATTATTTCACAACCGGCAGCAATATGTCGTTGATTAGTCCCGATGTATCCATGAGTCGGTATACACCGGTTGAAATGCTATTGCCGTCATTGTCGCGGAGATCCCATACCAATCGGCCGTTGGAGGTCATGCCGAGACTTCGCACCACCTTGCCGACAGCATTCTGAACCTCGATGCTGGAGCCCTGGGGAATATTGTGCAGCACCACCGAGCCGGCAAAGTCGGGATTCACAGCGGCAGGATACAGGTAAGGTTTGCCTCCGGCCTCTATGCCGGAGGCATCGGGAGCATCGGGCCGTACGGAACATATTCCCCTCGCGGTGGCAATCACAAGCTCCTGCGTATCCGGATTCCAGCATACATCATTAATTTCATCAGAGGGAAGCGTGGAATTGCGCATGGAGTAATGGGCTATAACCTTTGTCTGGTCGGCCGATACGCAATATACGCCATTGCTGTCGGTTGCTATCCAGCATCGCCCGTACTCGTCGAATTTTATGCTTCTCACAATCATCGAAGGAATCACCTTGGTTTTGCTGCCATCCGGATTGGTGATGCTGAACTCCTCGCCCTTGATGACGTTCCCGCTGCACGACGATGGATTTACCTCATAAAGCCCCATACCGGTCATCACAAATACCTTCCCGCTATTGGGATTCTCTACAACTCCATATATATATCCCCACTTGGAATAGGTCACGCCGTTGTTATCTATGATTTTGGTAATCATCCAATATTTGTCGTCGCCGGTATTCTCGAGAGTTCCATTATGGTCCAACACCATTATCGCATCCTTGCGCTTGGCCATGAGGAGTTTGTTTCTGTTGCCCATATATTTCAAGGCCACGGCATAAGAACAGAAATCGTTGCTGACGCCATGCGATTCCGGTACGAAAATCCGTTTCCAGCCGCTGTCGCCATCAGCACTGTTGGTTTCAAGGGCAGTCTTGCGGTTTTGAGCAGTCCAATAAAACAGATGTACGCCATTTCCCTCGCCATAGAAACCGGAGTTGAGGTCGGGGTAATACATCCATATTGTATTGTCGGCATCGTGCCCCATAGGCCACAGATAACTGTAGGAAGCCCATTGCTGAGGGAACATGGACACGAAATTGGCATAATAATTATGAGCATCGACTTTCGTGGCGAAGTGCAGGACGTCACTGTTGCGTTTGTCGAGATTGAGCGCCACCATGCCGTTCCATATCGAGCCTGCATACACATATTCCGGATAGAGAGGGTCTACGGTGAGTCCCATCGGGTCGGCAAGTGGGTAAGGATCGTAATTGTTGGTCTGCGCATTAAACAATTCATTGAGATAAGCGCCTGACTGAGCGCTGGCCGGAATGTTTACGGGATAGGCCGGACAATAATTGGTCCAACGGCCGTTCTTGTAACCGCTAATCAACATGGGATTCACACGGCCTTCATTATGCCTGTCGGTAGGCGTACCGTTGTTGCTTACGAGCACACCATGCTTGGGCGAATAATCAAGTCTCGCGTATACCAGCCCCACGGGCGCATCCGGCACCAGAATGTCGCCGCGCGTCCATGTGGCAGCTGTCCCGTAACCCTCAGCCTTGTCACAGTGGAATCCCTTGCGATGGTCGTAGAACCAGAAATTCTCAAAGTCGTTCGTACCTGTCCACGTTGGATATGTCACGGCAAAATTACGCTGCTCTATCTTGAGCTTTCCATCGTCGCCGGGTCTGGAGGATATATGGTAAGCCGTATTCTTGGAGAATATGTAATACCCCGAGGAGGTAAGGACAAGATTGTTCTCATTGTCCTTGAACACATACGACCTGCGGTTGATTTCACCAACATAACTGCCGTTCTCCGTCGTATTGACGAGCTGATTACGGAAACCGTCGTCGGTAATGTAATTTGACAGCGACCATTTGCCGTCCACGTCACGTTTGGCCATGGATAGCTGTGTACGATTTGTAAGCAGAGCGAAGGCATCGTTGCCCACGGGCATTATGAAGTCAAGCTGGTCTACGGGCATCTCCTTGCGTACGAAGTCGGCGCGGGAGCGGAGCGTCTTGGTGGCGTCGGCCTCATAAAGCTCGTTGGCGGTACCGGCACTCTGTTGGGTAATGGCCACTACCTTGTCGCCCACGCGGCAGATGTCGGTAACCGACATACCCAGGTCGACAGCCTCGAGCACCTTCGCGGCATCGCAGTCAACATGTATGAAACCATAGCTGGTGGCTATCCACGCATCATTGTTCTCAAGAGCGAACGATATGTTGCGTGCAACTACCGGAAAAGGTACCGCACGCTCCTTGAGCGTGGTGC
>CABUTY010000037.1 GCA_902494595.1 uncultured Porphyromonadaceae bacterium
ATCCTCACGTCGGGAGGCGATGCACCCGGCATGAACGCGGCCATACGTGCGGTGACACGTTCGGCCATATATGCAGGTTTCAAGGTTTACGGCATCTACCGTGGTTACCGCGGATTGATTTACGATGAGATCGAGGAGTTCTCCACGCAGAATGTGTCGAACATCATCCAGCGTGGAGGCACGATATTGAAGACGGCTCGTTGCAAGGAGTTCCAGACGCCTGAGGGACGCCAGTGCGCCTACGATGTTCTGAAGCGCCGCGGCATCGACTCGCTGGCGGTGATAGGC
This sequence comes from uncultured Porphyromonadaceae bacterium, assembly GCA_902494595.1. GTDB lineage: Bacteria > Bacteroidota > Bacteroidia > Bacteroidales > Muribaculaceae > Lepagella. The sequence goes on from CABUTY010000037.1 coordinate 289, forward strand.
GGCGACGGCTCCCTTACCGGCGCACGCATCTTCGGCAACGAGTTCCAGTTCCCCATCGTGGGTCTCCCCGGCACCATCGACAATGATCTCTACGGCACCGACACCACCATAGGTTATGACACGGCGCTGAACACCATCATGGAATGCGTCGACAAGATCCGCGACACGGCCACGAGCCACGAACGCCTTTTCTTCATAGAGGTGATGGGTCGCGACGCCGGATTCCTCGCCCTCAACGGCGCGATAGCCAGCGGCGCCGAAGCCGCCATCATTCCCGAAATCTCTACGCAGGTCGACCAGCTCTCCGAACTTATCAAGAACGGCTTCCGCAAGTCGAAGAACTCTTCGATAGTGCTTGTGGCTGAAAGCCCGATCACGGGAGGAGCCATGGGCCTGGCACAGCGTGTGAAAGAGGAATATCCCGGTTATGACGTTCGCGTCACCATCCTGGGCCACCTGCAGCGCGGCGGTTCGCCGACAGCCAACGACCGCATCCTCGCCTCCCGCATGGGTGCCGCAGCCGTCGACGCTCTACTCGACGACCAGCGCAACGTGATGATAGGCATCAAGAACGACGAGATTGTCTACGTGCCCTTCACCAAGGCCATCAAGAACGACAAGCCCATCAACCAGGATCTCCTCTCCACCCTGCGGCGCCTCTCCATCTGAGCAGTCAGCCGCCGTGTCGGCGCCGCAAGGTGCCGATTTCAACCCAAAATGCCAACAAAAAAGCAAAAACCAAAAAGAGCGCGACCGATGGCCGCGCTCTCCTTTTATTCTTATGGCTAAAATTATTTCACCATTACCTTCTGGGCTTTGCCGCCCTTTACCACGATGTAAAGGCCGTTGCGAGCGTCGTTGACGCGAACACCCTGGAGGTTGTAGTACTCGGCAGCCTCGTTGCCATCAACTACAACACCTTCTACACCACCCTGCTCACCGGGCTTGTAGGGATCGTTGGAGAATGTTACAGTAGCGGGATCCATCAGGTTCTGGCTGCTGAATACGATAACGATGCTACCGGTGCAGTCCTCGTCGAGAGTGATGTTGTTGCCGCCATTGTAGTCGAGAGTGGAGGGAACGTCCAGCATTTTGGGCTCTTTGTTCTCGTCGCCGCAGCCGAAGTTAACCCATGCCCAGCCTTTGTCGGCAATCTTGAAGGGCTCGCCGGCCTTGATGCTTACACCGTCGAAGTTGATGTAATAGGTGGTGTCGTTCTCGGCCTTGAGCTGCCACTTCGGGCTGAGAGTATCCCAATCCTCGTTGAGCCAGCCGTTCATACCGCCGCGTACATATACGCCATAGCTGTCTTTAGCAGACTCCATGGTGATGCGAATCTGGCTGAGATCGCCCTTAACTTCGATTTTACCCTTGCTGGGAGCTACTGTGGGATAGGGAGCGAGGATGTTGCCTGTACCGGCCTCGAGGTTTGCCCACTCACCGTTCATGTCAACGGTATTGGCCTGCATACGGCCAGCGTTGAAGATATCCCATGCACCATCCTCTGTAGTACCCTTGCCAGTGGAGATTGCGAAGGAAGTCAGGTTCTCTGCATCGATAGAATAGAGGCTGGTAGCTGCGTCCCATGTGAACTGAAGGGGTTCTACAGCAGACCATTTGGGTTCGAAGCCCTCACCTGTGATGTAGAGAGGAGCGCCATTCTGAGCGTTGGCACCAGCTGCGGCCATGGCCAGCAGCGCGATTGCGTAAATTTTCTTCATAATTGATTGTTTGGTATTTTAAAGTTAACTTTTTCTGTCGCGCGTTATCACTCACCGTAATGCATGCCTTAATCTTTGTCGGGTCAGCGCACGTGTTGCCTTTCTCTCCGGGTTAACGCAGGTATAATCGGGTTGTTGTGAATGCTTGCCGCAAAATTACTCTTTTTTTATGACATACACAACTTTTTCAAAAATATTATTAAAAATTCCGGGTCAATACCCGACGAATACAAATAATAACGGAAATTCGTTGTAGGGACGCGGCAAATATAGAAGCGGCCGGGCCACGAGGGTCCGACCGCCTTTCTATATAGTCTTATTCGTGCTGAGCGCGAGATTATTTCAGCGTCACGGTGTAGGGGAATGTACCGAAGTTCACCTCTACATCGTAGGTGCCGGGAGTAGCGTCCATGTCACCCTTGTCGGCGATTACGGTAATCTCATACTGAGTACCGTCGGCCACAGGCACGCCAGCCTTCATGCTACCGAACGCGATTGTCCATGCATGGTTGGCATTGAGCTTGAACTTAGTGCCAATCTGTATGCCTTTGCCGGTCCATACCTTGAAGTCGCTCGAAGGAGTCAACAGCGGAGCTTCCTTCTCGTTCCAGCCGTTGCCGTCGCCTACAACGCTCAGAGTAGCAATGTTGCTTACCTGATATGTCATGCTGGCGAGGTTGAGAGCGCACCAGTAGAAGTTGTTGCCCTTGAGCGGCATCTTGATGTTCTTGCCACCCGATGATACGAGGTCACCGCTGACAACACCTTCCGTAGCCGTGTTGGGCTCCGACTTGTCGCTCTGCTTGAACAGGGTGGTTCCCGAAAGCTTGGCCTCAGGAGCAAAGTATGCTGCGGCACCCAGTACAGCAACGCCATTGTAGTTCATATAGTCCTCTGTGTTGAGAGCCCATGCCTTGGCGGGAGTGGTGAATGCATACAGCTGCGAGAAAGCGTAAGCGTAGAAGTAAGTGAATTCTTCCATATTTACGGATATCAGCATCGGGCCTGACTGTTTGATGACGCAGGGATTGGTCTCCTGAGCACTGACTTTAACAAGCTTACCCTTAACAGCGCCTACAGAGTCGGGTTCGCAGCCGAAGGCGCCATTGCCATAATTGTTGGCGGTCACTGTCGACTCGGGAACAACCATCCATTCGAAACCGGCAGCTGCCTGAGCTTCCGTGATGTCTACTTTTGCGGTGAATACCGGGTTTGCATATACATCGGTTGTGCCGGGCTTCGAGTTGGCCATCTTGATGGCCTTCGAGAGATCCCAGTCGCAGAAGTTACCTACGAGATAATAGGAATCCTCAACATTCACGGTAACGATACGCTTCACTTCCACCGAACCCTCGGCAGCATAGTAGCTTGTGCTCTGATAGCGGAAGTTGCTGCCGTCTACATTCACATAGCAGGGTATACGGTAGTAGGTCTTCATAGGAGTGGAACCTGTTCCGAAGAGCTTGAGCTGAGCGGCGTTCCATTCCTTGACATCGGCGTAATATACGTTGAGGTCGTTTTCAGATTCTCCGGCAAGAGTGGTTACAGTCACCGACTCCTTGAAGTCGGGAGTGTTCGACACCTGCAGAGGGAAGCTAAGAGTAGCTCCGGCGGGGAGGTTGTTGGCCGCACTTACCTTATACACGGGTATGAGACCTGTGGGTTCCACATAGTCGGCAAGCGTGATGGGAGTGCCGGCGGTCATGACACCTTCGGCAGCACCGGTAATGTCGCCGGTGGTCAGGATGGGTCCCTGCTCGTTCTCCTGGGGATTGGGTACAGGCAGATCATCCTCGCAGGATACGGCCATCATGCCCAGAAGGCCCAGCAGTAATATACTGATTTTTTTCATTGTTTTACGATCAAATAAGTGGTTTTACTTATGGTGGTCCGTATTATTTCTTGAGGGTCAGGTAATATGAACCGGTATCCGGATCATGGAAGAGGTATACATTACCTGTGAATGTAGCGTCAACGCGGAGGTGACCCGGGTTGTTGCCGTCGTTGAGCTGATATTCCTCGTCAACCTTGAGGATATCGGCCTTGGCGTTTTCGTTACCCTCGGCGGAACCCATGTTGATGCTGCCCCATGTTGCGTCGGCAATCTTGAACGACTGTCCCGGCTCGATGGTCACATTCTTGACTACATACGTATTCTTCTGGACATCGGTCTCGAACTGCCACTTGGGACCAAGAGCAGCCATGTCGCCACCGTCAAGCCAGTTGTTCATGGCACCACGGATATAGATATCCACCTTCTCGCCGGCAGTCCAGCGTGCATAATAGTCGGCACCGATGGCATCGAACTGAACTATATTCGACACATACTGAGTATGCTCCTCGTCCTGCTCTATGAAAGAGCGCAGACGGATGTAGATGGGACGGTAGTCGATGGGAAGGTCTTTGTCGCTCTCGATACCGAGAAGCTCTTCCATAGCCTCGGCAACGTCGCCGTTGACGGGGTTGATCTGGTCGCACTTGTAGAAGTTCTGTTTGATCTCGAAGAACTTGCCGGCGGCGAAATCTTCGGCGGAGAGGGCCACCTGCACGCGGTAGGAGGCGATGCAGGCCACACCGTAGTCGGGCTGCGAGCATGTCAGGTTCAGGCTGCCATTACGGTTCTCTTTGGTAATCATCAGAGGCTGCGTCTTCATCGAAGGTTCGTTAAGGAACTGAGCCTCTACGATGCCGTCATGCGTCTTGAGCACCGGGTTCTCCTCCCATGTCTCCTTGCAGCTCGAGAATCCCAGAGCCACGGCGCAGGCGGCGAATGCTAAAAATATCTTTTTCATTTTTAGGTATTTCTGAATTTAATGGATACTTGACCCCGGGGCCGGAGCCCCGGGAGTCGTGATGCATCAATAACCCGGGTTCTGCTTGAAGCCAGGCTGCGAGTTGAGCACGGCCTGCGGAATGGGATAAAGGTTCATGTGAGCGGCGATACGGGTACCTGTATTGTTGGAGATGGAACCCTTGTACTGCCATATCGTCTGCGTTGGACCTGCGAACATACCGTTACGCACGAGGTCGGTACGGCGGGTGCTCTCGAGATAGAGCTCGCGTGAACGCTCGTCCATGATGCCCTGCTTTGTAAGGCTCTGCGAGTCGGTATTGGGGGCACCTGCGCGACGACGCACGAGGTTGATGTAGTCGAGAGCCTTCTGGCGCTCGCCCACCTGTCCGTTGACATAGCACTCGGCCCACATCAGATAAACGTCGGCAAGACGGATGATAGGCTGGTCGGTGTTGGAGAAGTCTGTGGCAGCCCAACCCGGTTTGCCGTCGGCGGTCCAGTTCCAGCCACCATCCTTCGCGGCGTTGGCCGTACGACCCGTGAACTTGATGATGGCGTTACCGCCGGTGGTTGCCCATGCACCGGTGAAGCCTACGAAGTGGTCGCTATAGTCCTCGGCATCCCATTTGTTGCCGGCTTCATCCTTGCCTGCGGGCATCATGCCCTTGAGCCAGAGGTCGTCGCGCTTGTCCTGAGTCTCCGTGGCGGCGCCGGGGAAACGGGCTGCCATCTCGGCACATCCGCGCAGACAGCTCCACTCGCTCGAGCAGCCATAGTTCTGACGGGGGATATAATGGGTGTTGGAGATGGTGGAAGCCACGATGAATGTGGGACCGCCATAGCTCTGGGTCATGCTGGAATCGAAAGCGATACCGAAGAGAATCTCATTCTCGGCTTTGTTGGCGCCGCCGGGCATATAGTCCTTGTTGTCGGCGCAGAAGAGATAGTGCCAGTGCTCGGCGAGACCTGAGCCCTCGAAGCCACCACCCTGGTGACGGGCGATGATGTTGTCGCAACGCTTCTGGCAGTCGGCATAGCGGTTTTCGCCGCTGAATACCTGACCGTTCAGATAGAGACGTGCCAGAAGAGCCTCGGCACCGTCAAGACCTACGCGGCCATAAACGGGGTTCTCCGAAATCAGCTTGTTGTCGACGATATCCTTAAGCTCGCTCTCTACCCATTTGTAGAGGTCGGCGCGGGAAATCTGCGTGGGGTCCTGACCGGAAGTCTCCTCGGTGCAGAATGAGGATGCTCCGAAGAGGTCCATCATATTGTAGTAGGAGTAAGCACGGAGCACGCGGGCCTCGGCACGCATTTCCTGAGTCTCGGCATCGGTGTCGTCCTTGGTATTCATGAGGAACTGGTTGCAGACGGCGATGTGACCCATCAGACGGTAGTAAGCAGCCTGGAGCAGACCATTGTTGGCACCCCACGTACATGCTGTGATGTCCGACACGCCGGCATCAGGCCATATCCAGATGCACTCGTCGGTGCAGAACTCGTTGAGGGTGAACATCAGACGCAGGTAAGCGGAAGTACCCGGGTCGACGTCAGCCACATAGGAGCTGCCGGGACCGTTGATACCCGAGCAGGCTATACCCACATAGCACATCGCAAGCGAATTTGCCTTGAAATTCGGATCCGAAGTGTCCACGAGATTCGGATCGTTGGGCTTCAGGTCGAGGTCGCCTACGCACGATGTCATGCCCAGACCTGCCACTGCAGCGCCAATCATTAAATATTTCTTGAAATTCATTGTTTCTGTTTTGAGTATTTAACCATGGATGATTAGAATGTGGCTACTATACCGAGCGACCAAGTAGTGGCGCGGGGGTAGTTGTTGCCGTCGACACCGCTTGACTCCTCGGGGTCGAGACCCTTGTACTTCGTGATTACGAAGGGGTTCTGGACACCGGCGAATATACGCAGGTTGAGGTGGTCGTTGATGAGGTTGTCGAAGGTGTAACCTAAGGTTATGTTGTCGCAGCGGAGGAAAGAAGCGTCGCGCAACCAGTAGTCAGACTCGTTCTGGTTCGTGTTGAAGTAGAAGTCGGTGTCGAGCACGTTGGAGAGCTGGTTGTTGCGGAAGAGGCCGTCGAGCGACGAGCCGCCGCGCAGAGCTGCTGCATAGATGTAGTTGCCGATAGAGGCACGCAGCGCGAAGCTGAGGTCCCACTTCTTCCAGCGGAAGTTGGAGCCGAAGGTCATGGTCACCTTGGGATCCTTCGAGTGACGGATCACGCGGTCCTTGGCGTCGATGATACCGTCGGCGTTCTGGTCTACATAAGCGCCCTCGATTGGATTCCCCAGGGCGTCGTAGATCTGCTGGTAGAGGTTGAACGAATATGCGGGATAACCCTCTTTCTGAATCATACAGTTTCCACCTGTACCGCCGAAGCCGCCGCCTACTTCAAAGGTCTTGCCGCCGAGGTCGGTGATCTCGTTGTGGTTCCAGCCTACATTGTAGGAGAGTGTCCATGTGAAGTCGTTGGTAACGATGGGCTTGGCGTTGATGTTGAATTCCACACCATAGTTGCGCATCTTACCGATGTTCTGGGGGAGCTTGCTGACGGTGGAGGCACCTGCGAGCACAACCACGTCGGAGAGGAGGTCGCGGGTATCGCGGAGATACCATTCGATGCTACCGTTGATGCGGTTGTTCATGAAGCCGAAGTCAAGACCGACGTTCCAGGTGGCTGTTGTCTCCCATTTGAGGTCGGGATTGTAACCGTCGGGGAAGTAAGGGATGTACCATCCGCCTACGCCGTTGGTATAGAAGGAACCGGGCTGTGCGGGGGTGTAAGTAGCGAGGTAGTTGTAGTAACCACCCACGGCCTGCTGACCGGTCTCACCCCAACCGAGGCGGAGCTTGAGGTCGGAGAGGACGCCCTGTGCGCGCTGCATGAAGGGCTCCTGGTCGATACGCCATGCGAGGGCAACGGCGGGGAACACACCCCAGCGGTTGTTCTTGGAGAAACGCGAGGTGGCATCGCCACGGACTGTGGCTGTGAGCAGGTAACGGTCGAGAAGGCCATAGTTCACACGGCCGAAGAACGAGAGGAGCTGCAGATGGTTGGCCCAGTGATAGTTGCCGCTTTCGTCGTTCTGGTCAGCCTTGAAGGGCTTGCCTGTGAGGTCTCTCTCGGGATTGTAGTTGAGGATGAAACCGTCGGCGGTATAGATAGCGGGGCTCAGACCGGGAGTTGTGGCCATACCGGCCTCCGAGCTCGAACCGTCGTTCCAGCCGTCGGCGTAGTCGCGCGACCATGTGTAACCGGCTGTCACGTCAAGCATCTGGCTGGCTGCCTCGAACTCCTTCTTATAGTTGAGGTAGAACTCCAGCAGGGTGTTGCTGCGGAACTGGTGCTGGTGGTTCTGGTAACCGCCGCCATAGTTGGAGTGGTCCTTCCATGCCATGTGGGAGTTGGCGTCGATGATGTTGTAGTCGTCGCCCTTGGTCACGTCGTAACCCAAGTTGAGGTTGGCGTGCAGTTCGGGGAGGAAGTGGAAGGAGTAGTCAATCTGGAGGTTACCGTTTGAACGCCATACATTGGAGTAGTTCTTGTACTGCGAGATGGTAGCCACGGGGTTGTAGGTGGCGTTGTTCTCGAGATTGACCACGCCGTCGGCGATGGTATAAGGCTCGTTATAGCCGTTGAAGAGGTACTGGAAAGCACCGTTTGTGTCGCCGCCCACGATAGGCTCGTTGGTGCGGATAGGAATTGTCGGGTTGAAGGATACTGCCTGACCGATGGCGTCGGTACGTGCCCAGTTGTTGCGCACATAGTAGCCCTTGGCGTTGGCAGTGATCGACAAGTGGTCGTCGAAGAATTTGGGAGTCAGGGTGAGACCGAGGGTTGCG
>CABUTY010000038.1 GCA_902494595.1 uncultured Porphyromonadaceae bacterium
GCCGGCCGACTCATCGCGGAAGTCCTGGGCGAGGTCGATGACCCGGAGATTGGCGGGACGCTCGTGTTCCTCCCAGAAGAGGCTGCTTTTCCCATGACCCGAGCACATGAACACCACATCGAGATCCGAGAGGTCGAGGGTGTCGGTGAACGTGAGGTCGGTTACTCCTATGAGCCCCTGATGCACTTCCGAAAGCAGATTGCCCGCATTGCTTTCCGAGGCCACGCCGCAAAGCTCTACTTCCGGGTGGTTCAGGAGTATGCGTATCAGTTCGCCGGCCGTGTAGCCGGCGCCCCCTGTAATACCAGTCTTTATCATTTGCCGTTGCGTTTCTGTACGTTGTGGTAGATTTTTATCTGGTTGCCCAATATCTTGGTGAAGCCCTTGACATCGTCGGCGCTCCATGCCTTGTTGACCTCGCCATATTCGCCGAAGTCGGTTTTCATAAGGTCAAACGGGGAATCAACGCCGACGAGGGTGTAACCCAACGGACGAAGGGTAAGCTCAACGGTACCTGTCACGTTCTGCTGGCTGCTCTCCAGGAATTTCTCCATGTCGCGCATCACCGGCTCCAGATATTGAGCCTCATGCAGGAACATCCCGTACCACGTGCCTATCTGGTCCTTCCAGTATTGTTGCCATTTGGTAAGCGTGTGTTTCTCAAGCATCTTGTGAGCGTTGATAATGAGAATGGGAGCTGCGGCCTCAAAACCCACGCGGCCTTTGATGCCGATGATTGTGTCGCCTACGTGCATGTCGCGGCCTATGCCGAAGCGGGAACCTATGGCTTCTACCGCCTGTATGGCTTCTACCGGATTGTCGTAGGTCACCCCGTTGACCTCTTTCAGCTCACCTTTGACGAAAGAGAGTTTCAGCGTTTCGGGTCCTTCGGCGGTTACCTGACTCGGGTATGCGCTGTCGGGAAGAGTCTGCTCGCTGTGCAGCGTCTCCTTGCCGCCGATGCTCGTGCCCCATAGTCCCTGGTTGATAGAGTATTCCATCTTCTTATAGTCGGCTTTTATGCCGTGCTTGCGGAGATAGTCTATCTCATATTCGCGGGTAAGGGTAAGGTCGCGGGTAGGGGTGATAATCTCTATCTCGGGGGCGAGAATCTGGAATGTGAGGTCGAATCTCACCTGGTCGTTGCCGGCGCCGGTAGAGCCGTGGGCCACGGCATCGGCACCTATCTTCTTGGCATATTCTATGATGGCGATGGCCTGGAAGATGCGTTCCGACGATACGGAGATGGGATATGTGCCGTTGCGCAACACGTTGCCGGCAATCATGTAGCGAATAGACTTGTCGTAATATTCGCGGGTGATGTCGAGAGCGGCATGAGAAGCGGCGCCCATCTCTTCGGCGCGGGCTGCTATGCGCTCAAGGTCGGCGGCGCTGAATCCGCCTGTGTTGGCTATAGCTGTATGTACCTCATAACCAAGATCCTCACTGAGGTATTTTACCGCGAAGGATGTGTCAAGACCGCCGCTGAACGCCAGCAGCACTTTCTTTTTCTTATTGTTGTCCATTGTATCGTCTTATTTCAGGTGAAAGAGTTTTGCGAATCTGTTTTTCAACCAGGTGGTGTAGGGAGTCAGGGCGGATGCTTTTTTGAGTTCGGCCTTAGGGTCGTAGAGCATGCCGTAGCAGAGACACATACGCTGGTTGTTTCTTTTAAGGATGTCGTAATTCACGCACCCCTCGCAACCTTTCCAGAACTCTTCGTCGGTAGTAAGCTCGGAGAAGGTCACCGGCTTGTAACCGAGGCGGGAGTTGAGCTTCATGACAGGTAGGGAAGTGGTGATGGAGAAGATTTTGGCGTAGGGGAATCGTCGTCGGGCAAGTTCGAAAGTCTTGTTTTTGATACGTCCCGCGAGGCCGAGCCTGCGGTATTCAGGGTCTACGATCAGACCCGATGTCGCCACGTAGTCACCGTGACCCCAGCTCTCTATGTAGCTGAAGCCTATCAGTTTGTCGCCATACATCGCCACTACCGCTTTCTCGCCGAGTATCTTGTCCTTGATGTACTCGGGGGAACGCCGGGCTATGCCCGTGCCACGCTGCAAGGCCGACTTGTAGATGAGGTCCACTATCTGATTGGCATACTTCGTATGCTCCTCGGTCGCAAACATCACCGTTACCTGGTCGTTGTTCATTCTTTAGGGTTTGATTATTTTGACTGCCGCAGGTGGCTTCCCGGCGCGTCCGCCGTTGCCTTCCCTGCAGGCTCATTTCTTTTCTCAAAGGCCGGGTATCTCAAAGTACGGGTAAACTTTGCCTTTTTCAAACGCAAAATTAATGAATTTTACTGAATTGTAAACGGTTATGGCCATTTTTTTATTCTCAGACAATTATTTTCTCAGTACAAACATTTTCTCAGTATTTCCCATCATGCTGAAATGATTCCCTGCGCAGGGATAACAAAAAAACGACAGCTTGATATACAGGGGCTGTCGAGATTCAACACTGCAAAGTGTCGTACTTTTTTTCTTAACAACAAAACATTCTTCGAAAATATGGTCTCAGTAATCCGATGAAATATGCGAAGAAGGGATTAAGGAACGCGCTCTAAATACTTTTTCCCGTTTCTAATGATGATTTGATTTCTGGGAGCATCCTTGAGCTTGAGCCCTCTGAGGTCGTAGATATCGCCGGCATTAAGTTCGGAATCGTGTATTGGGGATGAAACGCCGGAAGTTACAGGCGTGAATTCCCCATTATCGAATTTTACAAGGCCTCCATGATAGAAAACTATCCATATGACATTGTCTTTGTCTGTAAACATGTCTGTTATGCAGTCTTCTTCATAGCTGTTGTCCCATTTGTAATCCTTGAATTCCGTTCCGTTGTACCGAAAAATCTTATTTCTCATCCCGAACCAGATGCCGTCTTCATTTTGAGTGATGGCGGTGATTCCGGGGTAATCGATACTGAAAGGGGTTTCAATATATTCAATTTTCCCATCGGCATATTTTTGTAATCCGTATTCGGTGGCAAGAATGAGAGAACCGTCATCCAGCTCGATTATGCCGTTGATATCTGCATTAGCCTCACGTACAAAATAGATGCCGGTGGCATCGACATATCCCAAATTGTCTTTGGAAGAAGAGCCGATAGCTCCGAACCACATCCGTTGGCACTTTTCTGACCATGTCAAAGATCCAAAACGATATTCTGCAAGAAAGGAATTTGGCATATCATATTTTTCCCATCCGGTCGCCGTTTGATGAATCAAATTTCCTGATCCACCCACCCATAGGCCATTGTGAACGGTTAAGGAAGATATGTTTTGCGGAGGGGTTACACCATTGAATTGGATAGGTGAAAAAACCACTCCGTCAAACATGGCTACTTCTTCTTCTCTTTTGCCCCCTCCCACAACAATCTCACCTGTTCCGGAAAACGTTAAGGCAGTAAGATTTGTAAACGTGGGAGGGGTAAAGGTCTTTGTTCCCCCTGAAAATTTATCGTACCGAACAAGGCCATTGCTTGTTGTTATCCAGACATAATTTTCATCGGTGATTCCCTTTAGGTACGTCATCATGTCTGAAGCGGTTGCAGATATGACTGCGACCAATGACAGCAATATTGCCAATACTTTTTCCATCATATAGAGTAGTTTTTAGTTTTGTATTTAATGAATAACATAGACCTGTGAATGCTTTATTGAACAATTTGTCTAAAGCATTATTTTCTTTACAAAGATATTGCCGTTGATGCTTATCCTGACAATGCCCAGCTTTCTTTTTGGAATGATTATGGTAGAATCGTAATTGCCACCGGGCATATTCTGATTGTGGATTATTGTCCTGACAAACTCTCCCTTATAATCCAGTAGGTCGACATTCAGATTGGAGACTTCCGGCAATGACAGGGATAAGGATACGCTTTCACCCATAGGCCGGATTCCAATCATGTTTTCAATCCTGTCGCTTTCTGGGCAGTCTGATTCTTCGGTGGAGAATTTCGGTTGGGGAGATGAGGGAATCCACTGACAGAGCAGTCGTTTGAGATTCGACAGAGGGGTGCGGATAATCTGTCGCCCCTTATCGTCATACATTTCATTTCCGTTGGCCCTGATTATGCTTTGGAGACTCATGCGGCCTGACTCAACCGGAGCAACATACAAATCCTCGAAGAGAGGGATTGCGCTTGTGATACCGCGATTTAGCTTTTCGTATACCAGATACTTTGTTGCATCGTGATTTCGACAGAATATCATCAGATTTTCATAAGCTCTACCCTCCTGTTTTATCAATTCCGGATTGCTGTGGAATGTATTGTTCCATACCTTTTCCCACGCAGAGAATAGCTCATTGAATTTCGTAGTGACATCAGCGGCAATGTCTGAAATACGGTCGGCCAGAAATGATTCCTGAGAGTCCGACAGAACCACATTGTCCATGACGGCTTTATTCTCGGCCAAAGCCATATCCAGAGTTATTGGATTTTTGGGAGAGTCGTCGCTAAGCCTATAATGATAAAGCACTTTGCCGTAAAGGTCTCCTTCCAATGCATAACGTGGATGAAGGATTCTCTCGTTTGGCCCAAGCTTGCTCTCCCAGTCATATCCATGATGGTTCCCATCTGAATGATGCTTTATGGACGCGTGGTAGAATTTTACTGTGGCTGAAAGCCCTGAGAATGTTTGTTTTCCCCATAAATCAATGACACTGTTCTCTTCTGTTGCTCCTGATCTCGTATATTTTGCGCAGCCAGGGTATCTTTCCGAGGCATAGAACTTATCAAAAGCTCGCAATGGATCTTCAGAAGAGCCATATTCTTTTGAATTGGGAGGCCACTCTCGTGAATGTGTAATTCCACCTGTCCAACTGATACAATTATAGGCAGCGTCACAAGGTGCCGATATCATGGCATCATCCTTCTTTAGATTCCTATAAAGATTAAGAGAATCGACAGGATAGTTTTCGCAGCCGACATACAGTTCGCAGCTGCCGGTGGGATTGAACGAGCTGTAGGAAAGAACCACGATTCGGGAGATATTCGCTGTAGGAGATGACGAGCATCTGATTCGGGCATTCCTTCCCCAATCAAAGTCTCCTTCTCCAGTATAATCATCATTATAGGCCCAAACAGACCCTTTTATGTCACTCCCCTTGTTTATGCTCATAAACGGGTCGCCATTGCAATTGGCTGTGAATACATTGTATTCATCCGTTGAGAACATGAATTTTGACCGCACTCCCATCGAACACATCGGCACATCCTCATAAAATATTGAGTCGTTTACATTAAGATTGCACAGACCCGTGCTTCCATTCCTGTATGTTCTTACCCGCACAAAATACGTTCCGGTATGAGGAATGCTCTTTAATGTGCAGTCGATTTTGCCGTTTGTGGAGATTCTGGTCCATGAATAAGGGTCGGGGGAATCCGTGCTGAATATCTCGAGGAAATGCCGCTGTTGTTCCCGAGCCTCTGAAACGCAGTGGAATGACTGACCTTTTTTCAGATACACGGTGGTGTGGAAAGAATATCCGAACCAGGGAATCTCAAAGTATCTGAATGAATATGGTACCTGATTCTCTGACGGGTCAATGACGGCGCCTGTCAGGGAATCTGTCTCGGCGGGTGACGTGCCTCCTATTTTTTCAGGGCGTCTGGATAAGCTTTCCCTGATGTTGCTGACATATTCGTCGTATGCCGTAGTTATCGGGACTTTGTTTTTGCCAATTGCCGGGTTTTCCACTCTGATAAATTCAATGGCCGGCATTTGAGGCAGATCGGATGCGATGGCTATTATATTGGCGCCAGTCTTGAGAGGCATAGAGGGAAGGGTGAGGAAAGACCATCCGGCTTTCTCCGAAGTAACGATGTTACACGGACCATTGTTGATGGATATGCTATATCTCTGCAGGCTTCTGTCATTCTTCATTGCGGAACACTGCCATAGTACAATGTCATAGTTTCCGGCTATGTCTGCATTGACTTTGTAAATAAGCCTGCCTCCGTATTCATTGACATTCTTGGTCACGAGGAAGGGATTTGAATCTTTGGCCGACTGTGTTTCAGTTGCACATAGACCACTATTCACAAAACAGATTGTGAATAGAGCCACAAGCGATATGGAAATTCTCGTTAGCATAATGAAGCTGTGTTGGTTTAAGATTAGTTCAGTCAACTGTAATAATATAACGTTTTCATGTGATTATTTATTTTGAAATTTTAAATAAATTTTATTATCTAATAAAGTGTCAATTATGCCTAATTATTATGCACTCCCTTTGTAGATTGGTAATTGGGAATCTTGGAATGTGGGTTAAATAAATACAGTATGGATTAAATCAGTCTCAAATATACCAATCCTTCAATCAAAATATATAAAGAAATGTATTTTATAGTGGCAGGATTCCGAAGTGGCGGAGTGTCTCCTTATCATCAAGGAGATTGGCCGTTCTGCCATCCCATGCCACGCGACCATCTTTCAAAATAATACTTCTGGGGCATAATTGAGCGGCCACGGCAAGGTCATGGGTTGCAATAAGACAAGTATGGCTGAAACGTTTCAACAATGCCACCAGCTGACGCTGTCCGGAGGCGTCGAGCCCCGACGTCGGCTCGTCCATCACAAGGATGGAAGGCTCCATCGACAGCACCGTGGCTATGGCCGCTCGTTTTTTCTGTCCTCCAGACAGCGTGGCCGGTGACCGCGAGGCGAGTTCCTCGGCTCCCACTGCGGCCAGACTGACACGTACACGCCTTTCTACCTCCTCTTTGGGCAGCCGCATGTTCATCGGCCCAAAAGCGACATCCTCCGCAACTGTAGGCATGAACAGCTGGTCGTCGGAGTCCTGAAAAACCATGCCAACCGTCTGACGTATCAGCGGTAATGTCTTCTTGGTCACCGGCACGTCGCCGACATTAACCTCGCCTTGTGTAGGCATAAGCAGCCCGTTGGTGTGCAGAAGAAGCGTGGACTTCCCCGCTCCGTTGAGACCCAGCAACGCTACCTTCTCGCCATGAGTCACGCGGAAGGTGATGCCTTTAAGCACCTCTCCACCGCCAGGATAGCTATAATGAACGTCACTGAACTGTATATAATGGTGTGACATGGTTTATAGATTAGTGAACAATAACTGGGGACTCAGAAACCTCAGCAACAGGAATACGAGAATCCATACCACGGTAAAAACCGTATCGGCCGCAGACCAGCGGGAGGGATTTTGCTGCCAGTCGGGAATGGTACCCCTGAAACCCCGGCAAAGCATTGCCTGATGCACACGCTGGGCGCGGTCTATGCTTCTGATGAATAGCTGCCCGATCATCGGCCCCCACATCCCGAGAGAGAACGACCGGCGGCCATAGCCCCGAGCCATCCGTGCCCGGCGCATCTGCTGCAACTCATCAAGCAGCAGACGGCCGTAACGGTATACCATCTCCAGCTGTGTGGTGAGGAAAGCCGGCACATGCACACGCCGCATGGCGCGGCACATTCCTATGAACCCGCAAGCCGACGTAAGCAACAGCAATGCCTGCAGGGCATACAAACCTCTGACAGAGATGGAGATGAATGTGAGCCAACCGTGCGACAGTTCATAACCTCCTATTCTAATGCCTGGGGCGCGGTCGAACCATGGGTTGAATATCCCAATCAAGGCAATGAATGGGACGGCAGCCATCGCCTTTATAAAGATACGGGAGAAGGGAATGCCAAGATATGCCGAACATATAAGAGGGTATATCCCGAACCATAGGAGAACGGCAAGATGATCCAACGGCACGGAAAGAAGAGTGACAAGATAGAGCAGCGTCACCGACAGCAAGGCTACAGGATTGCGTGCGGCAGTGCTCCGGGATGCCGTCTGGCATTCCGAAGCACTGTACGCGTTTATTCCTTTCTCCAGCTTGTCGGCCATCAGAGTGTCATTTTTTATTATCGGTATTGGAGACGACTGCGGCAGCTTTCTTTGACCTGTGCCTTGTGATAAGGGCGGAGAAAGCCCAGAGTAGGGCGAGCACTACCACTGCGCCAACGATTCCCGATAGAGAATTTTCGTAGTCGGGCATAAGAGCCGTAGAGTTCTGTACGTTACGGGCGGCCTGTGCAACAGTGCCGACGCTTTCGAGATCCGTAGAGCCGGTGATATTCATGATAGACCATTCGAGGCCGTCGGGGTCGGAAGATGCGAAGGAGGCAATGACAGTGGCAATCACGAGCGCCGCGATTCCGAATCCCCATACAGTAGCCTTGACCGATTTAGTGGTCCGGCGACCTTCCTCTCGCACAAGCAATGTCGGACGTGTACGCTGCACGAAATAGAGCACCATACCCGTGGCTATTCCTTCGCCGAGACCTATGGCAAGATGTATGGGGAGCATCAGCATGGCGAAGTCGGCTGTAGGAAGAGCCGTAACGCCAGATAACTCCGTCTCGCCCACCACACACAAGGCTCCAGCCTCGAGACCGATTACGGAAGCCAGACAGGATACAGCCATCAGTTTCCAGAGTTTTGCCGGGAAACGGAGCAATGGCCGGAATACCAACGGATAAGCCACAAGCGTTGACATGGCAGCCATATTGATGATATTGCACCCCAATGCC
>CABUTY010000039.1 GCA_902494595.1 uncultured Porphyromonadaceae bacterium
ATAAATCTTGCCATAAAAATTAGTTTAAACAACTTCAATATGAACATTAAGACTATATACAGCAGATTTGCGCGATGGGTCAAGCTTCATCCCGAGGAGATTCACTCACCGCACGCGGAAAGGTCAATGACCGCCTGCTGCCGGTGGTAATGAAAGAAAGGGACAGGCAATGAATGTGGACATAGAGGAAATAAAGGCGCTACCCACCTTGATGGCCTGGCGCAAAGAGGTGATAGAGAATGTGTTCGGTATAGTACCGTCAAAGAGGCTCCTCGCGGCCAACCGGGCATATTACAGGCAACATATCGCCGACGGGTCGCATATCGCCGTCATGGCTCGCCGGGACAATGAAAATGCCGGTTGCGGAGCCATATGCCTTACCGATGAGCTCCCCTCTCCCGACAATCCTTCTGGTCGTTGCGCTTACCTGATGAATATATATGTACGCAGTCAATATCGCGGGCAGGGCATCGGACATGCTATCGTAAACCGGCTGGTCACGATGGCCCGACAGCTCAACTGCGGCAAAATTTGGCTGGAGACTACCCACGACGCTTCTTCTCTGTATCATAGCGTCGGATTCAGGACTCTCCCCGGAATTATGAAATATGAATACTCTCAGAATCGCGAATCTTGATATTGCCACCGTCCGGGCATCGGCCGACAAAATATGCTATATTCTGTCGCCGTTTGACACTCTTGATGAATGGATGGAGCATGCGGCGCATAAATTTGGAGTGTCGCTGGCAGTGATTACCGGCATGGACTGGGATGACGACCTTACCCCTTGGAAAGCCAAGGGAGTCCCGAAGGGTTGTCCAGACTTCAAAGGCAACGCCCGCTCTTTTCTGTCCACGCTTGTGTCGGATGTGGTGCCGGCCGTGGAACATCAGCTGGATATTCATCCCGACGTGGAGCGGACCCTTACCGGCATATCCTTGTCAGGGCTCTTCGCCCTATGGCAATGGATGCTGAATGATACCTTCCGTAACATTATCAGCATTTCCGGCTCATTCTGGTATGATGGATTTGTGAAATGGATTACATCGCAGCACATCCCTCACGACAAGGGCACAGGCTATTTCCTCCTCGGCAAAGAGGAGGCTCTGACCAATGTGAAGGCTTTCCAGCCCGTACAGACCGACACAATGGAGATTGTCGACTATCTTCATCGCAATGGACTCGATGTGCTTTTCGAGCTGGTGCCGGGCAACCACTATCAGTTTGCCATAGAACGTCTCGAAAAAGCCTTCTCCAGAATGTTTCACGATAAGGGAGTCTGAATCCTCATTTCGAATCAGCATATTTGGGCTCAACCCTTAGAGTGCATTGACAATCACCGCGATTCCCGCTTGATTTGATATTTGTGAGATTGCGTGGAAATCACTAACTTTGCAGTGAACCGCAATATGTTCTGCAATCATGGACGAATACGAAGACCTCTATTCCTACAACGGCAATCCGATACACGACATGTACCTCGACAACGATTATAACATCAACACCGGCGAACTCGACGACTGGTACGACAACAACAGTATTGAAGAAACTTATAATCCATAATATTAAAAGATAGTCCAAGGCTCAGATATGACATCCCCTACTTATCGAGAAGAATCTTTTGATTCAAGGAATCCACTTTCCATATATGAATACAGCCGTTTCCTGATAGGACATTCATTACGCTCCCTGTTAGGCGACACAGCCATCGTACATAAACGGAAAGGGAAAGGCGGCTTGGGTCAGATGGTTGAAGAGCTTTTCTTCAAGTACGATGTCAACTCCAATCCGGATGCTGATTTTAAGGAAGCCAATGTCGAGCTAAAATGCACTCCTTTGCTAAAGAGCAAATACGATGACTCGTATCGGATAAAAGAGAGACTCGTATGTACAATGATTGATTATTTCGAACTCATCGACACAGAATTTGAAGACTCGCATCTGCTCGCCAAATGCAGTCTGATGCTTCTGTTGTTTTATCTTCATATGAACGGTTCCCCGGTTTATGACTACCGGTTTTTATTCAGGGTGTTATGGAAAATTCCGGAAAAAGATTTATTGCTGATTAAAAATGATTACGATACAATAGCATCTAAAGTCCGTAATGGAGAAGCTCATCTTCTTTCGGAGGGAGATACCATGTATCTCGGAGCTTGCCGCAAAGGTCAGAAAGGGGACGTCCCGCAAAGCCAGCCATGTTCACCAGTCAAAGCCCACAAAAGAGCGTTCAGCCTTAAACCGGCGTATATGCGCTATATCCTGAAACATGTTGTTGAATCAGGCAACGACAATTTTACCAACTATGTATCTCCAAAAAAAAACGAATATGAACTTGTCAGTACCAAAGAGCTGAAGCAATCTTCCTTTGAAAGAATAATTGTAAATCGCTTCTCCAGGTTTTACGGTCTCGACTATATTGAAATCTGTCGGAAACTGGGGATGACACCATATCAGTCCAAAAGTAAATATGCCGATATTGCCGGGCTGATAGCATCTGACTCCAAAAGCAAACGAATTTCCAATGCCGAGGAATTTGTCAAGTCAGGTATAATGATGAAAACGATACGTCTTAGGAACAACGGTATGCCTAAGGAAGCTATGTCTTTTAAAAACATAGACTATCAAGAAATCTTCGACAATGACGATTGGTTAGGCTCAGAAGCCTACGAAATATTTACCAACAGATTTCTGTTTGTGGTTTTCAAGCCCAGAGATGGAGCATCCATTATAGTGCATAACAACAACACCGGCAAGGACTCTATCGAGCAGTCATACGTTCTGGACAAGGCTTTCTTTTGGACAATGTCTCCTGAAGAACTGGAGCTTGCCCGGAAGTATTGGGAACATATCCGAACGAACGTATTGAACAACAATATTCATCTCGATGCCTTCTGGAACATATCCGACAACAATCATTTTCATGTCAGACCCAAAGCTGCAAAAAAGATACAGTATGCCGCAAATCCTCATGGAGGGAAAGCGGAGAAGTATTGCTATTGGATGAATGCTGACTTTGTGAAAAATATAATTGACAAAAATTCATGACATACGATATAGAATCTCCAATCCATTCAAATACTTTATGTGAGCCATTGACCGCCTACAGCTCTCGATGCAGACAGTCCTCTTTGTTTGAAGCCTCTGACTTTGAGGCATCTCCACGTGACATAAGGGTAATTGAGCTGTTCGCCGGCGTCGGCGGTTTCCGGATTGGCCTTGAAAGGGCTTCCAGCCGCTTCAAGACCATATGGAGCAACCAATGGGAACCATCTACAAAACGTCAGGACGCATCAGCTATATATTGCCGGCAATTTGGCTACGACGGTCATTCCAACAACGACATCAATACTGTCGATGTTGCGGACATACCTGATGCCGACCTGCTTGTCGGTGGCTTTCCCTGTCAGGACTATTCTGTGGCTACCACATTAAAGAATTCCGGAGGCATCGAAGGGAAGAAAGGTGTGCTGTGGTGGCAAATCTACCGGATTCTGAGCACTCATCGGAATCCCCCTGCCTTTCTTATGCTTGAGAACGTAGACCGGCTGCTCAGTTCACCGGCCTCACAACGGGGACGCGATTTCGCCATAATTCTCGCTTCCCTGTCCGACCTCGGATATATTGTGGAATGGAGAGTGATAAACGCCGCTGAATATGGCATGCCCCAACGTCGGCGCAGGACATATATGATGGCATACAAAAAGGATTCGGTCGTTGCCAAAACCTTTTCCTCCCCTTACGCCTGTCTTTACGACAACGGCATAATGGCCAAAGCATTCAAAGTCAAAGCTTCGGAATCCAAACCCATCTCCTTTGACATTCAGGGGTCGTTGGCCGAAGTATCGGATTCTTTCAATAAAGACAAATCACAGACACCATTCAGGAACTGCGGTGTTATTATTGACCGTACTGTATATACCACATCTACTGAACCCGATTATGACGGTCCTTTTATTGCCCTTGGGGATATCATATTACCCGACTCCGATGTAGACCCGGAATTCTTCATTGAAGATTCAGAAATACCCAGATGGAGATATGCGAAAGGCGGCAAGTCTGAAAAAAGAGTCAACAAAACCACCGGCTTTGAGTATAACTATTCGGAAGGCGCAATGGCTTTTCCCGACTGCACCGACAGACCATCACGCACCATTATAACTGGTGAAGGGGGCGCGGCTCCTTCCCGGTTCAAACATGTCATTCTTACAAAAAGCGGGAAATACCGACGCCTTACCCCGGTGGAACTGGAACGTCTCAATATGTTCCCCGACAATCATACTCTGGGTGCCTCAAACATGCGCCGGGCATTTCTAATGGGGAATGCTCTGGTGACGGGTATTGTGGAGCGAATCGGGCTTGAATTGACCCGAAGGCTCAGGGCTGACGCCCACTCACAATAGCGAGTTCCTTAACATACAACAGACAATGAAACTATTCCTTACATATTTCCGGACTGTATTGATGACCTTGTCATTATGTCTTCTCCACGTGGGCGACGGCTACGGACAGGTCACGGCCTTTGACCATCGCGACGAGTGCCGGGAGTGGTTTCGCACCAACTATCCCCGTCCCGACACTCTCGCCGATTCCCGGCTGCTCATGGAAGCGTGTGAGGCTATCGTTAATGAGCTCGACCAGGATGAGCCTATACGACTCCTCGCCGCTGTCGGCGAACGTGTTCCCGCCGTCAACGATTACCTGCAGCATTTCCTCAACCTCGAGCCGGACACCCTTATGCGGCACCGACGCCATGCTTTAAACGCCATCGCCGACTATGCCGACTCCATAATACCCGGCAGCTACGCCGCCCGGTTTATCCGCCTGCAAGCCCTCGCCGACAACCATAATTACGCCAATCATGACAACCCCGACGGCTGCCAACAGCTAAAAGATATCGAAGCGCTGGCAGTTAACCAGCAAAAAATCGCCGACTCTTCTTCCGACCCGAATGAGAAAGAATTCCTTCTACTCTCCCGACTCTGCTTTTTCGTCCATCGATACCTCCATGAAGGTGCCGACAACCCCCAATATTATCCCGAACTCTTCGAACTCGAACGGCTCGCACTCAAGACTTTCCCCCTCGACTCCCAAGATGCCTCGCTCAACCGTATAAGCTGTTACAGTCTCCTCGGCAACGCTATCGCGTCAATATCATATCATGACGAGATTGGTTTCGCCGTCAAACCCGAAGAAAATCCCTATGACAACGGCACATATGCCGACTTCCCGCATATCGGCGACAACGTGTATGCCAACATGGTCAGATATGCCTCAGAAGCGGAAGAGACGGCTCGCCGCATGTATGGCGATTGGCATCCCGTGACCCTTGAAATGCGTGCCTCACATGTCACCGCTCGACAGCTTATCGGCCTGTTCCCGGCCGACGAACATAACGACCTTCTGCGGTATGCCACGCTGACAATGCAGCCCTCTTCCCCCGTAGCTTTGCTCCTTAACCATCAGAGCATCATTTCCCGCGTACAGCACCCCGACGCCAAGCTTCTCAACACCCTGACCGCCACTGCCGAACTGGAAAAATGCATTCTGGGTCTCGAAAACGGCAATTACCTGCACCTCTGGCTTATGTCAATCCCTTTGCGTCTTCAGTCAGGATATGATGCTTTCCAGCTGTCGCTCGACATTGATTCTGTATGCCGGGAAGCTTATCCTTCCAATGCAATCAAGCGAAACATACTGCTCGCGCAGTTATTGCCCTCATTTGATTTCTTTACCAAGTCCAACCTGATGCAGGATGTGCACGATTATTATATCCATAACAATAACGGAAGTGTGGAGTCGCTGCGGCTTGGGAAAAATCTGTTGAATTATTACTTAAACTCGATACCCAACGACTCCCTCTACAGGGGGGTCGCCCGGAAATATGCCGACGACTGCCTAAGCTTCTACGGCCCGGAATCCCCTCATTATTTCAATGCACTGATTGACTCATGGAAAAATCCCTTTTCAATGCAATTGGATCAAGGCTTCAATGTCAAAGCCGATTCCCTGCTGGCGGTAATGAAGCCTTTACAATTCAACCGCAAACACAATCTTACCCATAAGCTGCGACAAGGTAAGGCTCTCTGTTACCTCAATGCCGCCGAATCCATCAACGCAATAGCCGCCTTCAGGAATCTTGTGAACGATTATCCTGATGTACTCATCAACAAAGGTTTACTGGCCAATATGCTCCTCGTACAAGACATTGACAATCCAGACGCGAGACGAATGGCCGTGGAATTTGTCGATTCCGCCTACCTACATCCCGAACAGCTTGACTACAACTCTTGTCTCATGCCTGTGAATCTTGCCATGATGATGAGCGACTCCCTACGCAGCCGAAGGCACATCGACATGCTCTTAGCCAGAGAAGAAAAAAATGTAAACTACATAACCGGGCTGCACTCTAACCTTTATTACACCCTCCGCACTTATCTTATTAATCTCCTTAACTCCACAGGGGGATTCGCCGAGGCCGCTTCCGTAAAGAATCACGACAAGGAGGAGTTTGCCGCCCTTATGAGATATCCCAATTTTCAGGCTCCTCAAGGTCTGATGAATTATATCCAGACTCTTGCAAGCGCCGAAGGAAACATGGACGACAAAAGCGTCTATGTTTACACCTACTGTTCATTCCTGACCAATCTGATAACTGCCAACAGCACTGAACCCATTTTGCTGAAACGCTATATATTAACTTCGCTGTTCATGCGCTTTGAGGCTGCAATAGGGTGGTGTAATTCCTTGGTATCACAGCGCAACTTCCTGCGTTCTCAGGGGAAAGACGCCGAAGCCGACCAAATGCAGTCGAGACTCGATACACAGTTGGCAGATCTCAAGACTCTCTTTGACGAAGTCAAGGCCACTGAAATTGGTTTACTCGACAGTCCGGATGACATGAAAGCTTTCAATAATTTCATTCCGACCATTCATCTCTGCATGATGTCTTACGGTTACGTAATGCTCCTATGTTCCGACAACGAAGATTCACACGAATTTCTTGACTTGATGACTGAGTATGCCGGGAAGATACTCGCTGACAATACGAATCCAGCATTTCGTTCCTGGGCTATTCTGGCTACCATATTAGCTTATTCATGGGATGACGATGGCCTGTCGTTTGACTATGACACCGAGACCATGGAGAAGCTTCGGCCTCTCTTCGCCGAAGCCGAGAATATCCAGATTCCTGAACATCTGCCGACAAGCGTAAAACTGAGTTTACTTGGATTCCGGTATCAGGCGCTTATCATTCAGGGACGCGACAAGGAGGCTCTCGAAGCCGGACGGGAAGTCTACCGCACTTGGCGCTCGATGGTCGACGGCAATTATGCCCTGATGACCGAGGCCGAGCAGAACTCCATGGATGCTTCCTCCGGCTCATATGCCAACATCCCGGCTCAGATGCTGGAGCTGTTCCCCGACAAGCTGGCCGGCGAGACTTACGATGCCGTGGTGCACCGCACCGGCCTGCAGCTGCGCTCTCAGCAGCAGACTCGCCGCCTCATTGCGCAGAGCAACGACCCCGAACTTATCGCCATGGTTGACTCCCTACAGTCGCTTCGCCGGCAGATTTCCCTTATGGAGGCCGACAATCTCCAGTCGTTCATGAATCCCGAGTCGAGAACCATGCAGCGCTTCATCGCCGACCGCCTCGAACAGCAGGTGATGGACCGCACCGCAAAGTTGCGCGAAGAGGCCAACCCCGTGGTCACCTGGCAGATGATTCGCGACAGTCTCGCTCCCGGGCAGGCCGCCGTTGAGTTCGTTTTCTCCTCCTCAAAGCTTATGGCTCTCGTGCTCCGACACAATTCCAAAGCCCCTGAAGCCATTACCCTTTGCGACCACAAACAGCTCACCGACGCATTGCGCAGTCTCAACGCCACAAATGCCGCCGCCCTCGTCTCCCGTCTCTTCGCCAGCGACAATATCGACCTATACTCCATGCTGTGGCAGCCCATGGAAAATGTCCTCAAAAATGCCGACCGTGTATATTTCACGGCTCCCGGCATTCTCTATACCATCCCTTTCAACGCCATAACCACCCCCGACGGCTCGCTGCTCATGGACCGCTACGACCTCCGCCAGCTCACCTCCACCGCCCGCATCGCCGATGGTATCGACGAATACGACGGCCCTCTGCCCGACGACATCGCCATGGTTTCCGACATCGTTTACAGCAAACGACAGGTCAACAGAAAAGGTTTGCGCCCCGGTCCCGGCCTCATGGCGCGCATGCAGCAGCTTCGCGAGGAGGATATGGCAGCTCTGCTTGCCGACAGGGGTGTCGACCCCGTAGCCCTCAGCGAAGTGAACGACACCGCTGCTTCCCGATACATTGTCACCGACAGCTTCGGATATCTCTATTACACAGCCTTCGAGGGCGACACAATCGCCAACGAATGCCCCGGCAGCGTCATTCGGCGCCTCCAGCGTACCG
>CABUTY010000040.1 GCA_902494595.1 uncultured Porphyromonadaceae bacterium
AAAGGCCGGCGGCAGGCGTGCGGCTGAAATCATAATTGGCCGACAGCCTGTCGGCCTTAACCCCTTTCCAATAGCGGGCCAGCTGATCTATCCCATTATCGAACTCATGGTTGCCCAGGATGCGGATATCATACTTCATCATATTGAAGAGAGGATATTCCACATCGCCATGGAAATATTTGAAATAGAGGGTACCCTGCACGGCATCGCCTGCATCGATAAGGAGGACATTCTTCTCTGCCTTTCTGACCGAATCAATCACAGCCATTCGCGGGAGGACACCACCAACGCCATTACGGTCGGTATCGATGTTGCTGTGGGTGTCGTTGGTGGTGAGAAGCACAAGATGCTCGGCATGCAGAGCCATGACGAAGGCTCCGGCAAGCACGAGCATCATTATGCGCAGCGTCGTTCCGTATATCCTTACGGATATTGAGTCGGCACGCTTCATAGTGTCAGAATGTTACGAGGTTTTTGCCATCCATGTCCTGAGGCTTCGAGAGGCCCATGAGATGCAGGATGCTGGGAGCCACATCGGCCAGACGGCCGTCGGCACACTTGGCATCCTTATGGCTGCCGATGTAAATGAATGGCACCGGATTGAGCGAATGCGCCGTATTCGGCGTGCCATCCTCGTTGAGGGCGTGGTCGGCATTGCCGTGGTCGGCGATAATCACCATCTCATATCCCATTCTCTTGCCGGCCTCAACCACTTTCTCCACGCATGTGTCGAGAGTGGCCACAGCCTTCTGTATGGCGGTGTAGACACCGGTATGGCCCACCATGTCGCCATTGGCGAAATTCACCACGATGAAATCATATTTGTCGCTGTCGATGGCATCCACAAGCTTCTCCGTAACCTCGGGAGCGCTCATCTCGGGCTGCAGGTCATAGGTGGCTACTTTCGGACTCGGCACCAGAATGCGGTCCTCGCCCTCGAAAGGTGCCTCGCGCCCGCCGTTGAAGAAGAACGTCACATGCGCGTACTTCTCTGTCTCAGCTATATGCAGCTGCTTCTTGCCCTGACCCGACAGGTACTCGGCGAGCGTGTCGGGAACATCGCTCTTGGCGAAAAGGATATGCACTCCCTCGAAGGAGTCGTCGTAGGGAGTCATGCAGTAATACTGCAGGTCGGGTATCGGATTCATGCCATCCTCGGCATGCTGAGTGAGCACGGTGGTGAGCTCCTTGGCGCGGTCGTTGCGGTAATTGAAGAAAATCACCACATGGCCGGCGCCTATACGGCCATCCACATTCTCGTTGACGATAGGCTTGATGAATTCGTCGGTGACGCCCTCGGCATAGGATTCCTCCACGGCCTTCACCATGTCGGTGGCTCCTTTACCCTCGCCGTACACGAGTAGGTTGTAGGCTTCTTTGACGCGTTCCCAGCGTTTGTCACGGTCCATGGCGTAATAACGGCCGCAGACAGTGGCGATGGTTCCGGCCGACTGGGCACAGTGCTCCTGAACTTCTTTAAGGAATCCGGCGCCGCTCTTGGGATCTGTGTCACGGCCATCCATGAAACAGTGCAGATACACGCGGCTCAGGTCGTAGCTCTTTGCCGTATCGCACAGGGCATACAAATGGTCGAGGCTCGAGTGGACGCCTCCGGCCGAGGTAAGACCCATGAAATGGATGGGTACATTGTGCTCCCTGGCATAGCTGAAGGCACTGATTATTTCCGGATTCTTGGCAAAAGAACCGTCGGCAATCGCCCGGTTGATTTTCACGAGGTCCTGATAAACCACGCGGCCGGCGCCTATATTGAGGTGTCCCACCTCGGAATTGCCCATCTGGCCGTCGGGAAGTCCCACATTCTCGCCGCTTGCCTCAAGCTTCGAATGAGGTTCCTCGGCCATTAGCCTGTCCATATAGGGCGTGGGCGTATTGTAGATGGCGTCATCCTTCTTATGGTCGCCAAGACCATAACCGTCAAGGATGATAAGCATTGCTTTCTGTAACATGTCTATATACTTTTTCTTTTTCGATTTACCATATGTTATGCACACAAGGGCGGGTCCGCAGTCCGGACACGCCCTTATGTTGTCTGTCGGTATGAAAGCCTGTTATGCTTTCTTGGCGTAACGCTCCTTGATACGGGCCTTCTTGCCGGTGAGGTTACGCAGATAATAAAGTTTAGCACGACGCACCTTACCAAGCTTGTTGGTAGTGATCGACTCGATGAAGGGCGATTCCATGGGGAAGATACGCTCCACGCCTATTCCGTCGGAAATCTTGCGAACGGTAAAGCGCTTCTTGGTACCCTGGCCGTTGATCTTGATCACAACGCCACGGTACTGCTGGATACGTTCCTTGTTACCCTCCTTGATTCGGTAGGCTACCGTGATGGTGTCGCCGGGACCGAAATCATCTACTTTCTTCTCGGGAGTGGCGAATGCCTGCTCCGCAATCTTTATAAGATCCATTTCGCTATTATTATTTATCAGGCAATATAAACGCGCTGCATAAAGAAGCCTCGCGGGCTGTGTCGCGTCAGAGATTGCCAAACCGGACGCAAAGTTAGCGATTTTTTTTAATATGAGCAAAAAAAGCGTTAACTTCGCAACATGCAAGGAAAGAGGGACTATACAATAAGGCTTCGTGGCGGTCTGATGGACTTCTCGACGCCCAGGGTGATGGGTATCATCAACGCCACCCCCGACAGCTTCTATGCCGGGAGCCGGAGCATTGGCCGCTGCGGCGCTGTGGCCACGGCCATGCTGACCGACGGCGCCGACATTCTCGATATAGGCGCTTTCTCCACGCGGCCAGGTGCCGATGAGGTTTCCGCCGACGAGGAGTATTCCCGTCTGGCCGCTGCACTCGAGGATATCCGCCATTGCGTCCCAGACGCCGTAATCTCTGTCGACACTTTCCGTGCCGACATTGCCCGGAAGGTGGTCGGCGAGTTCAATGTCGACATCATCAACGACATAGGAGGAGGCACCCTCGACCCGGAGATGCGCGACACCGTGGCGGAACTCGGCGTCCCGTATATCCTCATGCACACCCGCGGCACACCCTCCACGATGCAGCAGCTTACCGACTATTCCGATGTCTGCGCAGATGTTCTGAGCGACCTGGCCTTCAAGGTCGATGACTTCCGTCAGGCCGGTGTCCATGACATAATCGTCGACCCGGGCTTCGGCTTCGCCAAGACCGTCGGCCAGAACTACAGCCTGCTTGCCGCGCTTGACATGTTCCATCAGACAGGATGCCCCGTGCTTGCAGGGCTGTCGCGCAAGACTATGCTCTGGAAACCCCTTGGCATCACTCCCGAGGAGGCCGGCGACGCCACTGTGGCCGCAAATACCCTCGCTATAGCTAAAGGCGCCGACATCCTAAGAGTGCACGACGTCCGCCCCGCCGTTCAGGCTTGCCGCATTTTCTCTCTGCTATCCCGGAACGCTCCCTCCCCTTTCGAAATCAGAACCTTTGACACACAACAAGACCCTTTGACGTGATTGACTTCGGCATAAAAGACATTATAGACATTCTGATAGTAGCCCTGCTGCTGTTCTATCTTTACCGGCTGATGAGAAACAGCGGCACGCTGTCGCTGTTTTACGGCGTTCTCGCTTTCATAGCCATATGGGTTGTGGCATATGAAATCTTCGACATGCGCCTTACCGGTACTATCGTCGACAAGTTCATGAGCATAGGCCTTATTGTGCTGGTTATCCTATTCCAGGACCAGATCAAGAGGTTTCTGATAGATATCGGGGGCCCGGGGAAGCTGTCGCGGGTAAAACGGATTTTCCGCCACGACAAGAACGATGAGCGTGAACACACGCTGATTATGAATGTGGTATACGCCTGCATGTCTATGTCGAAAAGCAAGACCGGAGCCCTGATTGTGATTCAGCGCAAGATGCCGTTGACTGATTATGAAAAGACCGGCGATGAGATTGATGCCGATGTAAACCTGCGGCTTATCGAAAATATCTTCTTCAAGAACTCTCCGCTTCACGATGGCGCCATGATTATCGCCGACAACAGGATAGCCTCCGTGGGATGCATCCTTCCGGTGAGCCACGACATGAACATACCCAAGAACCTGGGACTTCGCCACCGCGCGGCTCTCGGCATGAGTACCGTCACCGACGCCATATGTATTGTGGTGAGCGAGGAGACAGGCGGCATTTCCGTGGCCGAGGAAGGCAACTTCCGCCTGAAAGTAAAAGCCATCGACCTCGAAAACATCCTCGCCTCCTCGCTTAAATAAGGCCTAAAATTTCACTTTCTTGCCTTTACGGATATATACCTTACCGGGAAGAGGGTCATTGACTTCAATACCATTGAGATCGTAAATTCTGTTGTCGTTGATGGCCTTGTCCGCAATACATGGATCAGTGCCTGCACCCGGGAACTCCTTCAATTCCACAATCTGATAGAAGTCCTTCCATCCATCGGCGGCGGCATAGGCGTCTTTGGTTCCCGAAGGCACGTACAAGGTGGCTTTGTCCACATTAGTGACCAGATTCCCTTCGCCATAGCTGAATTTCGGCGGAGTCATGGCCTTGCAGTAGATGGTCAGCAGTTTGGGACACCGTGAAAGTACGCCTACACTCTTCATCGTAGAAGGCAATGTCAGTTCCTTAAGTTCCCCCGACGAGAATGCAAAGTCGTCGATAGACTCGAGTCCTTCATTGAATTCTACAATTTCCACCTTGTTGCAGACCGCAAACGCACCCCATCCAATCGCTTTGCAATTTCTGGGAAAATGTATAATTCTGAGATTACTGCATTCGCATGCAAGATCAAACGGCAGATACTCTACAGACGCGGCCCTCATGTCCAGTTCCTCAAGTTGGTAACAACGGTAGAAAGCACCCACGCCGAGCATTTTGCACGTCGATGGAAGTTCTATCTTTTTAACCCGACTGAATGAAAAAGCTTCTTCTCCAATATATTTAAGTCCTTCCGGCAAAGTTATATCCTCAATGCCGCTACCCGTGAAAGCATGCATTTTAATACATTTTATCGTTTCCGGCAGCTTTGGCGCAGTATTAAGAGAAAAGCATCCCAAGAATAACCCACTTGCAATAGTATCCACACCATAGGGGATTTCCAACTTGCAGTCAAGACACGAATCAGCTTCAAACGCACCACTTCCAATCTCTCTGACGCTCGACGGAATATTGACGGTCTTTATATCCAGACAGGCGAGAGAGACTATACCGATTCTTACTATCCCTTCAGGAAGCCTGATGTTGCGTATTTTAAGACTTGTTTCCGGATTTTCATATACCTTATCTGACCTCCATAACGCCTTGTCGGGCACCTCGTTGTCTTTAAGCGCAGCTTCCCTGAGATCGAGCATCTCGATGCCGTTGCCGGAATCGGGCACAAAATTCTTCACAGTCGAAAAATCGTCGATGTCCATGGGTCCGACTATCACCAGAGTGTCGCAATCCGTCACGCCGCTTGCCTTTATTTTCTCCCCAACCTGCCCGTAACCAGTGGTCTCTATCCGCAGCGTATTCCGGTGCACCGGCTGTTGGGCGCTGTATCCGCTTCCCGTTCCCAACATCAGCATTGCCATCACCGCTGCCGTATATTCCATAATCGCTTTCATATCTTTGTACTTTTATGTGATTCCTAATTCGTTTATAAGTCTTTACTCCTTCCTGACTTTTACAGACTGTACCTCAGTATCGGAAATCAACGCCGACACCGCAATAATATCACTGGGCTGCGACGAGATATCCACCAGAAGGTCAGCTTCCCCGGCTTTGACAGGTCTGTTATAGAGGATAGAGCCTGTAGACGTTGCAACCACGACAATTGAGCACCCTTCGGGAATATCAGCCGACAGTTTTACCTTCAGAGTGCCATGACCTATGATTTTGGCCGATTCAATTATATTCGCCGCCTCCACAGTATAGCTTCCGCTTGCGAAAACTCCGTCATCGGTTAGCGAATAGACATTGTATTGCTGGTCTCCGTTAAGGCTCCTGCGTACAGTTATACTGTTAGTGTTCCCAATGACATTGTGAGAAGAATCCTCCCATCTCACATGAGCGTTCTCCGCAGTTTCACCTTCAAGTATGATCTCTCCTCCAATCACAGGGTCAGGATTCACGGGTATGGTACCTACTTCCCAGGGCATTTTCACCACGTAGGTTGTGCCGCCCACAATATCACCGGTTCTCTTCACTCTCTGGATTAGGTCGAGCGTGCAGGTAGAAATCTGCGGCGGTGCGCTATGGAAGTTGAATTTCAGTCCCAGCCTTCCGAGATGTCCCGGATTCAGGCATAACATATGTATCAAACCGCTTTCAGTAGGGAATTCGAAATATCCTGTAGCATCCAACATCAATGATCCTCCATCACCGTTGCCAGTCAAGGAACCATTTTGGCTGCACGTCTCGTCCGACATCAGTACGTCGATGTCGGCATAGTTGAAAAACCGGCATGTGTCGTTTGCTCTCGCAGCGAGTTCCAGTGTATAGTTCTCATCGCAGCTCTTGACATTTCTGACATAAGTCTTCATTTCCTTGGTGAGCTGGTCACCTGATATAATCGTTACTGACTTTTGCGCTGTTTTGCTTGATTTTCTGGCATCGAAATCTGACAGCGCGGGACGGAACGACATGTGAGTAGAATCTACAATCTCCGCCAGCAGGCTAAAATGGCGGCTATCGGAAGTGCTTTCAGCAACAGCCGGGATATCAGTTGCCGAGATGTTCCATGGTATGGCGACATCTCGATATCCTCCAGCTGGAACAGTCGGGATTGCCACGGGAGTCAGTACTCCGCCTGTGGCTCTTCCGTCGGCACGTTTCTCTTGTCCGGCCCATACCTGTGGCATAAAGGCTGTAGAAGCATAAGCCCAATGAACACGCACAAGCTTGTCGTGGCCCGTATAATCATCTTTTCCGCGGTTGTGCACCCTTACGTATACGGTCTTTGCCGTATGGTTGTGGCTAAATACAGGGTTCTGATGCTCGGAGATTCCATCAGCCTGATTCCTTACCCATATCGATGGACTTGTCCAGAAAATGCTGTCACTTATGTTGGGCATCCGGCCTTTGTCTTCGGAATTGTCTTTTATGTAGAGATTTACCGCTGGTGGAATATGATCGAACGCAAGATCTTCGCCCAATGTCGTTGGCGAGGAACTGTATTGCGGATGTTCTTTATAGTAGTAGGTCCCATTTTTGATTCCAACATCTCTTTTTTTTGCATAGATAAAGGCCTCTTCCATAGATATGCTGCCATCCTTATCGATGTCGGCATCAATCTCGTTGCCATCTGAATCAATCCCGTTGATTGCTGATGTCCAATAATAAACAAATACATCATACGGAGGCGTTTCTGATGAAAATCCATAAGATTTTTCACTCGCGGTACAAGCAGTGGCGACGACACAACCATTGTTTGCCAGGGGTGTTACGAACCCTCCGGAGTAACATTGCTCCATGACCACATTGACATTTATCGAGTTATCCAACAAGGGATTCAGTATGTCACGTAATTCATAAGGATCCAGCCATTCATCTCGATCAATTTTTTTATTCTCATTATCGTCCCATAATATTATGGCTGACTTGACACCTTCTGTACTGCTGGAGATTATGTCATTGCTGTTGAGTAATGAGTCTCCTCTTGCTCTATGACCATGATCCGTTACATAAAGGAACAGATGGTCGCCGGATCGCATCACATTGGAAAGATGTGATAAAGTGTTGCTGATATTTTCCTTTGTTGCGGCAAGCTCTATATCATCGATACCATCACCGTCAAAATCAAGATTCTGCGATATATAGGAATCCCCAATCGATGTATCTTCTGCGGGATTATCGCCATCCGCCATTATCGGGAAGATATGGTCGCGAGATATGCCGTATTTATTTACCATAGTTTGATAGATGAATGAGCAATCATTCCAGTATCGGATACTATTGCTATTGAGGTTCCCTCCCCCACTCAATATCACAACATATGTTCTTTCGGCAGTAGTCAACGCCTCTTCTGCAGTATCTTCACCGATAAATCCTGATTTACGGCGCACATTCGATTTCATTGGCATTCGGATTTCATACCGTCTTTTTACCAAAAGGCCTTCCAACCTATCTCCGGGCGGGAAACTATGTTCCTCCTTTTGAATTCTGCTATCGGGAAGTACGGCACTCTCAGATACCTTCGGTATCTTTATTATGAAGCAGGAATGCGCCCATCCTGCCAAGGGGTCGGCGTCTATAAATATAGACCAGCAGTTGTCATCGTGGTCAACTACTCGATAGTAGTCTGCATCTTCTCCTTCGAACTGTCGTTGCGCAATGGCGAGTGCGTCTTCCAAAGATATGGCATGTCG
>CABUTY010000041.1 GCA_902494595.1 uncultured Porphyromonadaceae bacterium
GATGCCCCATTTCTCCTTGAGGTTCGCCCAGTCGATCTTGCTTTCGTCAATCGCCTGATACTTCGTTTCTTTTTCGGATTCCTCCGCTTCCTTTTGCGGCTGCGGCTTTTCTTCGGAGACCTCGGTCTGAGACTGCTTGGGCTGTTCAGTCGTCTGAGTCGCTTCCTGCTTGTTGTCCTGCGTGGGCTGGGGAAGATTGACCTTGTTGTTCTTCAGCATTTCGGCATTTGCCACGGGGTCCTGGGCCAAGTCACCGATTACGGTGCCTACCGTGTCGTAGCGGTCTGCCGGAACGCGGAAGAATCCGAAGGTGGAGGGGTTCTTGCACTGACGCACGAAGTTCGACATGAATGCTTCGAGCGGATTCTGGCCTTTGGAGAATTTCACGAGGTCAGAGAGTTTAGCCGACTTGATGTCGGTCATCTTGGGTGTGCCATCCTCGTTGAGTCCGGTCACTGCGCCTACCTGCCCGGTGTCGTTGTTGCGGGCGATAAGCACTTCTTCTAAATTCTGGTCTTTTGCCATAAAATAAAAATTGTTTTGGATTTGATACTGGCGCCGTTGCCGGCGATAATTATTGTGTGTATGTAGTTGTGTGTAAGTTCTATCTTGGGATGCCCTCAAAGGCTATTCGGCAGTCAACGGCGGCGAACAAGACTCTTGATTGCTTTGAATCGCCTGTCTTGGTATAGGGAAGTGTCCCGTCGTTCATCATCTGCTCGACCTTTGTCTTTGATACCTTGTATCTCTTGCATACCTGGGCCTTTGTATAGAATCTCTGTTCATCCTCCAGTATGCCGAGATTGACAAGCGTGTCGTACATCTCTCGGCTGGCGCTCTTTATCTCCCTGCGGATATCGTCCATCAGGGATTCTCGCATTTCCGTGACTATCCGACTGATCTCACGGCTCAATATCTTCTGTTCGTTAGCTGTCATGGTTAGAGCTGGGGAAGGCGGGTTACACGTTTCAATGCTTTCTCGTATGCCACGCTGTCCCATTGGCATTGTGTGGCATGGATGGCGTCAACCAACTCTTTCAGATAATAGAGTGTCTCGCGTCCGACCTTCTTCCATTTGAGCGTCATGCGCTTTCTGATGCGCTGGAGATGACGGGGAGATACCATAAGGATAGCTGCTGCTTCCTCCTTCGTCACCATGAGCCTTATGGGCAATTGCGGATGGGACTCTTTTTTCTCTTTGGCCTTTCGCTCCTTTTCTTCTTTCGCCATAAGGTATTCGAGGACGCGGGATAATTCGCCTCTCATACCGGCAACCTCTGTTTTGAGGCTTTCATAAACGGTGGTTATTTCTTGTTCCATTCTTACGGGATTTGGTGGTTGTTTTTGAAATCTGCCGCAAGTTAGCCCCGTCTGGAAATGTGCGTCCGGTATATACCATGTGATATACCACGCAAAACCCGGATTATTTGACTTTTATTCAGATATATTTACAGTCGTTAGCACTCGTCAGGATACAGCGAGTGCCGTCCGAGCATTCCCGAACGGCACTCACATGAGGCTTTATTTTGGAATGTTCAGCTTAAAAATCGAGGTTGCCGAGGTTCTGGGAGAGCCAGTTCATGTCCTTGCTGATTTTATCGTTGGTAATTCTTGCGTAGATCTGCGTGGTCTGCACATTGGTGTGGCCGAGCATCTTGCTCACGGTCTCGATGGGCACTCCCTTGCCGAGCGTCATGGTAGTGGCGAAGGTGTGTCGTGCGAGGTGGAACGTGAGGTTCTTCTCGATGCCGCAGATTTCGGCTATCTCCTTCAGATAGCAGTTCATCTTCTGGTTGGTGATGATGGGGAGTATCTTGCCGGCAACGAACTCACCTTCGTACTTCTTCAGAATCTTGATAGCCGGCGGCAGGAGTGGAACAGTTACCTTGGTGTTGGTTTTCTGACGGTGGGTTACTATCCATAGGCGTCCGTCGAACATCTTCTGGATATTGTCAACTCTGAGGTTGGCGAGGTCGATGTATGCCAGCCCGGTGAAGCAGGCGAAGATGAAGATGTCGCGCACCTGTTCCAGACGCTTCGACGCGAATGTCTTTGACATCATCTTCGTCAGGTCGTCTTCCGACAGGAAGCCACGGTCAACGCGCTCGATTGAGATTTTGTATCCGTTGAACGGGTCAACGGTTATCAGTCCGGCGCGGATTGCCTTGTTGATCACTTGCTTGAAGAACTTCATGCACTTGTAGGTGGTGTTCTGGGAATATTTGTATTCCGTTCTGAGGAAGAACTCCAGATCGACGATGAACTGATACCGGATTTCACGCAGAGGGATGTCGGTGATGTTGTACTTCTTCTTCATGAACTCTACCACGCGGCGGTACATCCTTTCATACTTGCGGTATGTCGGGTCGGCTTTGCTTAGGCCTACGAGCTTCTTGGTGTCTTCGAGATGCTGCTCGTAGAGTTTGAGGAGCGATTCCTCACGCTGGGTTATCCCCATGTAGGCGTTGCGCACCATTTCTGCCGTGACGTAGCCATGACGACGCTGGATGTCGTAATAATGATCTTTCAGTATAACCTGAATGTCATTCAGACGACTGTTCAGTTCCAAAATTTTTGCTGACCGGCCAATAGCGCGTCCGGCTCTGGTGCCCCATAATTTGGGGTCAACATACAGCTTAGAGCTGAGTTGTTCCATTTCTCCATCCACGGTTATCCTTATCATGATGGCGGATGTACCATCTTTATTGACATGATTTCCGCGAAGATAAAACAGAACCTTGAATGTGTTCTTTTTCATTTTCCTTGTTGGATTTCGTGGTTATCATAACCCGGGTTGACCGAGGTTTGACATGATAACGAGTTTAACATTTGGTTTGCTTAGACCGATACTGGCCAATGGAAGACCAATGTCGGACATTAACGAAATCAGCAAAAAGGGAGATGGGAAAATATATGGAAACAGTGCCTGATGGATTATACCGTCATTTGTATTTCCGACATTCGTTACACGTTCCATTTTCAGGTCCGAAAATGACCGGATTTTGACCGGTTTCTGACCGAGTTAGGCTTTTGTATATCCTTACTTTTTAGGTAATTAAAGCAGTTTTAGTTACAAATCGTTACACAAAGCGATTTCAAAAATCTTGTGTAACGAGTTGGTAACGAATAGCCGTCCGTGGCGGTCTTTTTTCTGTCCGATGACGGTCCTGAGTCGTCATTTTTAGGCACGAAAAAACCGCAGAATCGATTGATATCCTGCGGTTTGTCTTGATTTTGTCTTGTGTGGGCCGGAGAGTGTCCGGAACACTTAGTGGAGCTGGAGGGGATTGAACCCTCGTCCAAACGCGGAATCAATAAGCTTTCTACATGCTTAGTCTGTGAATTGGTTTTCGAGTGGGGACAGGCTCACGACGGCCAATCCCAACCTTAGTTCCTGAATCTCGGGGAAATGCCGGAACTACATCTCCTCTATTTCCGAATTTCTTAGCACCACTTTGTCCAAACGTCTCGGAACGGGGCAATGGAGTGATGTCTCGTTCTCCTCCCTGGGAGGAGAATTAAGGAACCCTACTGTTCTTCAGGTTACGCAGCGAGAGCGTAATTGTTATTTTCGCCAATTATAGGTCGATGATCTTGCGATTATAGAGCTTGGTCATCAAAGCTCTGCATGCTTACCTACCGCTTCTACACGCTGTCAAAGCCAGTCAGCCCCGTCGTGTAGCCTCACCGGCTCTCCGGTTCTCGGCATTTTATTATGCAAATTTACGCCTTTCTTAATAATTCACCAAATACCACATTTATAAATTAATAATATTTAACCTATGTTAACTATTATTGCTCCAGTGCATATTCTCCCCTCCCCAACCGATACCTCGTGATTCCTGACATCAATACGCGCATAACCTGAAACTCCTTATATAATACCATGAGCTTATCGCATATACATTATCACATAGCTTCGATTCCTTCATGTACATACTACATAAACGGAGAATCAATTTTTTTCAATTTTTTTCATCGAAATTTTGTGGATTAAAAATATTGTACTAATTTTGCGGTGTACTATTACACTAATACACTATGATAGTTCTGAACAATACGAGTTTTTCATACCGCAAAAACCGCCCGGTGCTTTCCGACCTCAGCCTCGAGCTACAGTCGGGCACCGTGTGCGGTCTTCTTGGTCGCAACGGCGTGGGTAAGTCTACAATGCTCTACCTCATGGCCGGTCTCCTGAAGCCTACAACCGGCAGCATCACCTGCAACGGATTCAACCCCTTCAAACGAGACGTCGCATTCCTCAATGATATTTTCATCGTTCCCGAGGAATTCAAACTCCCCTCCCTCCCCCTTGCAGAATACCTGAAAATAAATTCAGTGTTCTATCCCCGATTCAGCCACGACACCTTCGCCCAGCTCATGGACATTTTCGGAATGCCGATGGATATAAATGTAGGGCGTCTGTCGATGGGACAGAAAAAGAAGGTGTTCCTGAGTTTCGCGATGGCCTGCAACACATCGATACTCCTTCTCGACGAGCCGACCAACGGTCTCGACATCAGTTCCAAGCGGGCTTTTCGCATGGCTGTCAGTGCCGTGATGGACGATGCTAAGACCATCGTGATTTCCACGCATCAGGTCTACGACGTGGAGCAAATCCTTGACCATGTTATAATAGCCGACACCAACAGGATTCTGCTCAACACGTCAATCATGGAAGTTGCCTCCCGTCTGCGGTTCAGCTTCACCTACGACAAGGCCCGCATGGAGAAAGCCATCTTCAGCATGCCCATTCCCGGCGGCTACAGCATAGTGGAGTCAGTGGATAATCCCCTCGACGAGACCGACGTTAACCTCGAGGCGCTCTTCGAGATGACCCATCAGCTTCCCGAGACAGTGACAAAAATTCTATCACCCGACACATTAAAATAACCGGCAATGAAAACAAAGCAATACATACCGGCCATGGCAATGGCCATATGCGCCATAGGACTTACCTCCTGCCGCATAGAGAAAATCAAGACCGTAGAGGCGTACGGTAACCTCAGTACCGTGGAATACTCCCCTTCGACGGGCGATTTCAGCTGCATAAACGTCAACGGAAGCGCCGATGTAGTCTACACCCAGGGCGAACCGTCGGTAAAGGTGACGATACCCGAAAAGCTTGCCGGCATAATCGACGTACGCAACGACGGAGGATGCCTGCGAATCGATTTCCCCAAAGACAAGTCGGTGCACATCAAAGGGAATCCGGAGATAAAAGTTGAATGCTCTTCGCCACAGCTCGTGAACGTGCTCATGAACGGTTCTGGTGATTTCAAGACAACATCGTCACGGTTCAGCGACATCACCGTGACCTTTAACGGCAGCGGCGACATGGAATGGGAGAACTGTACGGTCGACAATCTCAACATAAGCGTCAACGGCGCGGGCGACATGGATCTCAAAGGAATCAGCGGCAAATCCATCACCATGGAGGTGTCGGGAGCCGGCGACGCCGACATGGAACACATCAACATGCAGAAAGTAGACATCACCGTTGACGGCGCCGGCGATATTTCCATCGACGGCAAAGCCGACAAGGCCGACATAGTAATCAACGGCGCCGGCAGCATCGACGTGTCCAAGCTAAGCTGTCCTTCGCTCTCAACAGCCAACAACGGTATCGGAACAATCAAAAGATAGACTACAATGGAAACCTCATTACGACTCGATAAATCCTCCTCTGCCCAGACAGCCTATCCCGGCATAAAAGGGACATCACTCAAAATGCTTGTCGACAAGAAGCGGTCGCTCCTCATCGGTTCTTTGGCCTACCTTGGCTTCTGCATGTGTCTCGGTCTTATCTTCGGGCTCTTCGGCTCGCAGGGCGGCGATTCCGAGAGCGTGCTCTACGGCATGTTCTCCACGCTGTTCGGCTCCCTGGTAGCCGCTATGAGCTTCACCGACATGCGGCGTACCGACGACAGACTGGCCACGCTCATGCAGCCGGCCACTGCCGCCGCCAAATTCTGGCCCCGCTTTATTCTCGCCACCGTAGGCGTAGCCGTCATGATTTTCATCGGCTACTGTGCCCTTGAGGCAGGTCGAGTACTCACTATTCTCCTTATGTACAGCGAGTCATCACCTTTCCGCTGGCCCGACATGATAATATACGGCGACAGCCATCTTCTCGGCTGGCTGATAATCGCCAACAACGTCCTCTTCAACCAATGCCTCTTCTTTTTCGGAGGAATCCTCTGGCCGAGAGTGTCGCTCATCAAGACCATGGCCGTATGGGTTGGTTTCTGGACGCTATTGATAATAGGATTCTCCATATTCTACTATATTCTGCACAAGCATGGCTACACTATAGTGCCGACCATCACCGAAGACCAGTTCACATGGATTTTCAGCATTGTCACGCTGGCTTGCTCAGTGCTGCTGGTATGGCTATCATACCGCAGGCTTGTGGGGAGTACTATATTGTACGGTCTCAGGCAAAGATAAGATATGGAATTCAACGACAACAAACCGATATATCTGCAGATAGCCGACCGTATCATGGACATGGTGGTATCGGGAGAACAGCCGCCGGGCTCACGATTGCCGTCGGTACGCGACTACGCCGTGGACATAGGCGTCAACCCCAACACCGTGATGCGCACCTTCACCTGGCTGCAGCAGCAGAACCTCATCTTCATGAAGCGCGGCATAGGCTACTTCGTGGCCGACAACGCCTCGACAATGATTCTAGACATGCGCCGTGAATATTTCTTCAGGCATCAGGCCGAATTCTTCATGGAGCGCCTCGCTTCGTTCGGCATCACACCCGGACAGCTCGAACAGACATACAGGGAATATCTCGAAAACAGACAAAAATGACATTTATAGTAATCATACTCACAGTGCTGGCAGGGTGTCTGTGCGCCATAAGCAGTGATGCGGCTACCATGCAGGCCGACACCATAGCTACAGCTACGCCCGCACTCGCAGCGGACACCGCCGAAATAAGTACCATCGACCTTGACGATCTTGTGGTGACGGCGAAGAAGGACGTCGTCAAGAGCGACGGCGCCAAGCTTACTTACAGCGTCAAGGAAGACGACTCGGCCAAGGGACTCACTCTCCTTGACGTCCTGCGGAAAGTACCGATGGTAACCGTCGACGCCCAGGACAATATCATGATCAACGGCTCCGGCAATTTCAAAATCTACGTAAACGGTCGCGAGGATGCCATGATGGAAGCCAATTACCAGAGGCTCTTCAAGGCCATGCCCGCTGAAAGCGTCGACAATATAGAGGTAATCACCGAGCCTGGCGCTAAGTACGACGCCGAGGGTGTGGGAGGAATCCTCAACCTCGTCACCCAATCCACAACGCAGCGCAAAGATGGCTATTCCGGCACGCTGGGTGCCTCCGTCGGGCTCAACAACGCCTACATCAACGCCGGCATCAATGCCAAAGCCGACAAATTCAATGTCAGCGCAAACGCCACAGCCGCAACCAACTACTATACCAAACAGAAGAGCCGCAACCATACGTCTACCGAATATTTCGGTTCAGACATCAGCCATTTTATGGAAAGCGACATCACTCAGGCCTTCCGCTACAACGTGCAGCAG
Source organism: uncultured Porphyromonadaceae bacterium (assembly GCA_902494595.1). GTDB lineage: Bacteria > Bacteroidota > Bacteroidia > Bacteroidales > Muribaculaceae > Lepagella. Next base: position 7,566 of record CABUTY010000041.1, read on the forward strand.
GCCGACGTGAACATGAGCTGGGAACCCAACGCACGCAATCTCTTCACGTGGGGAGGAAGTTTCACAAACATGTCGGCCAACCTCACAGACTTTGTCAGCGACAACAGGATGTACGACCGCAACAATATTCTGCAATGGGCTTTCCGCAACAATATCTGCGGCGACCTCGGCAATCTCGGCACATCAGCCAACGCATCATACCGGCTGGGGTTCAACGACGCCAATACCCACCGCATAATCCTGGGATATCTGTTCAACTACAGCCGTCAGTCGCTCGCTTTTGACACCGAGACCACCGATGCCGACCGTTATGTTGTGGAATATCCCTGGCAGTATACACTGTCGCGCAACTATATCCGCGAGCATACCGTGCAGGCCGATTATTCCAATCCCCTTGGCGACGGCGCCCATACCGTCGACGCAGGTTTCAAGGGAGTGTTCCGCCGCAATACGGCAGTCATGCATACGGCCGACGGCCTCGTATACGACATGACCGACAAAAACAATACCGACGACAACACACGTCAGAAAGAGGACATATTCGCCGGCTATCTGTCGTACACAGGCTCATTCTTCAACAAGCTGTCGGTTACCGCCGGTCTGCGCTACGAGCATACTGCACGCCGCCTGGAGTTCGCCAACAAACCTGCCGACAACTTCAGCACGCATCTCAACGACTGGGTACCCAATGCCGCGCTCACCTGGCAATTTGCTCCCGCCAACAACCTGCGCCTCGCCTACCAGATGCGTATAGCCC
>CABUTY010000042.1 GCA_902494595.1 uncultured Porphyromonadaceae bacterium
GGGTGTCCGCCGCGTCACTTGAAAGGCGTTACCTTTGAGGGGTGTCACCGTGATCAGGCCGCCGGGTGTGTATACATTGTAAGAGTCGGAGGCCCCGGAGGCCCCTGCCACGCTAAGCGCGGCTATGGCCATGAACAGGTATGCTCGCTTTTTCATAAGGCGTCGTTGAGCTCTATGTCCTCGTTGATGGCTACGCTCCACGGAAGACCGCATTCGGCCACCATCTCCAGGAAGGGATCCGGGTCGAACTCCTCGACGTTGTGTACGCCGGGCATCACCCATTTGCCGGTGAGGAACATATAAGCGCCCACCATCGCCGGCACGCCTGTGGTGTAGCTCACGGCCTGTGTGCCTGTCTCTTCATATGCCTGCTGGTGAGGACAGTTGTTCCATATGTAGTATGTGCCGGGTTTGCCTTCCTTGTCGAGACCGGAGATGCGGCAGCCTATGGAGGTCTCGCCGGTATAATTCTCTCCGAGGGTTCCGGGGTCGGGGAGCACGGCCTTCAGGAACTGTATGGGTATTATTTCCTGTCCCTTGTACATTACCGGGTCGATGCGTGCCATTCCTATGTCCTGGATTACGCGCAGGTGTGTAAGGTATTCCTGGCCAAAAGTCATCCAGAAGCGGGCGCGGCGCAGCGTCGGGAAGTTCTGCACGAGGCTCTCCAGCTCCTCATGATAGAGAAGATAGCTCTCGCGCTCGCCTATGTTGGGGTAGGTGAGCGGACGGTGTATCTCCAGATTGCTGGTTTCCACCCATTTGCCGTCGAGCCAGTAGCGGCCTTTCTGGGTAATCTCGCGGATGTTGATTTCGGGGTTGAAGTTGGTGGCGAAAGCCTTTCCATGGTTGCCGCCGTTGCAGTCGACGATGTCGAGGGTGCGCATCTCGGAGAAGAAATGTTTTGCGGCATAGGCTGTGAAAACGGCACTGACGCCCGGGTCGAAGCCGCAGCCGAGGATGGCGGTGAGGCCTGCTTTCTCGAAGCGTTCGCGGAATGCCCACTGCCACGAATATTCGAAATGAGCCTCATCCTTGGGCTCATAGTTGGCGGTGTCGAGGTAGTTGACACCGGCCTGCAGACAAGCCTCCATGATGGTGAGGTCCTGGTAGGGGAGAGCCACGTTGATCACGATGGCCGGCGTGTACTGCTTGAAGAGCTTCACGAGCTGGGGCACATCGTCGGCATCCACGCTGTCGGTGAGGATTTTGACGCCGTGGCGTTGCTCTATGCTTGCGGCTATGGCATCGCATTTCGATTTGGTACGCGAAGCCAGCACTATCTCGCTGAACACGTCAGGGTGTTCGGCACATTTGTGGGCTACTACAGTCCCGACGCCTCCGGCGCCGATTATCATAACTTTCATAGTGGTAAGATTTTACGGAACAGGTTCCAGCCGCGGGCCTTGGCGTAAGAGCCTTGGGCGGCGGGCGGCACGCGCAGTGCGCATTGGTTGTATATATGGGTCTCCTCCGCGGCATCGAAAGGAGCGCTGTCGCATTCGAAGGGCGGAGGTGTCGTAGAGTCTACGGTGATTTCGCGTAGGTTGCCGCATCCGGAGAAAAGGAGTTCGCCGAGTTGGCGGGGGTTGGCGGGCAGCACGGCGCTGCGCAGATTGGTGCAGTCGCTGAAGGCATAGCTTTCCAGCTCATCTATGGATGCCGGCAGGGTGATGCTTTCCAGCTCCCTGCACATACTGAAGCAGTTGGCCCCGATATGCTTCACTGTAGCCGGCAGGGTGATTCCTTTCAGAGCCGAGCAGTATGCGAATGCCTGACTGGCGATGTCGTCGAGGCCAACGGGAAGCTGTACGTTCTCAAGAACCGTGCACCAGCTGAAGGCGCCGCGCCCGATTTTCTTCATACCCCGTGGCAATATCGCCTTTCGCAGCCGTACGCAGTTGCTGAACACGCACTCGGGGAGTTGCGACACCGCACCGCGGAAACGCACCGTGTGGAAGTCGTCGCGACCTTCAAACTGACGTGGCGAGAGCTTTTCCCCGGCATCTATGAAGAGTACGGAGTCGGTCACCATGGCGGCGTGAAGCGCGGCAACGCCGGCAAGAAGCATGAGCAGTGAAAGGAATCGGCGCATGGCGGCTAAAATTTGGGTTGTCGGTCGGGAGGAAGGATGGTGGCCGGGTCAACGGTGTCTACGGCAACCACCAGATAGCGGGTGTCGCCGCGCCAGGGTACCGTGGAACGGTATTTGCGGTATTCCACACGTACGGGACGGTTGGCATACTGCATTTTCCTCAGCAGAACAGCCGACGGCGTGTCAAGGGTGCTGAACACAAAGTCTCCTTCATAAACGCGGGTGGTGTCCATAAGGTTTTTGTAGGGGAGCAGCACACCTTCGTAGCTTTTGAAAAGGAGTCCGCGTTCCTCAATGGCATCGACGTAGCCGTATTGCACGGCATTTATGGCATATGGTGCGAACCATCGGATATAACCGGCTATGATGAGGCCGAGGACCAATCCGGCGGCCGCCACCCATAACCACAGCCGGCGGCTCCGCCCGGGACGAAGATGACCGAAGGCCGGCTCCGGCTCATCCCAGTAGCGAGGGTCTTCGGGTCGTATGCGCGGCTTCTTGACCTCCTTGACTTCCTTGGGCTCGTCGGGAAGGTCCTCCCCGTCAAAATAATCGTGTCTGTCGTCTTCTTCGAATCTCATCAACGCTTATTGTTAGCAGTTTTGTTTGAAAATGATATGTATATCATGGTGAAAATTCCGAGGATAATGAGCATGAGAGTCTGGCCGGACCATTGGAGCATAGAGAAAGCGGAACCCTGACTGTCGGAGACGCCGTAGATGGCGAGGCCGAACATTATGGCGATGTTCCAGGGGCCGAGGCCGCCGTTGCTCGGTATGGCCATACCTATGGAGCTGAGCACGAATGCCACAAGACAGGGTATCAGTCCCCACGCATATCGGGCGGTGCAGAGCGCCCGGGTGAAGTCGAAGGCATAGAAGGCCACGTAGAGCTGGATGTAATAGCACCCCCAAATGGCGAGAGTCCAGAGGAAGAAGGCGGTCTTCCCCTTCATGCGTGTGATAACGGCGAAGCCGTGCCACATCTGGGCTATCCATTGACGCGTCTTTGCCACGGGTCGAGAGGCGCGTCCGAAATGGAAAATGCTCCATACTATTATTGCCGCGGCTGCCATGGCTATCCATACCATAGGATTGCGTGCCGCATCCACCGCTCCTCGTCCCACAGGATATTTTATGAGAAAAGCCTCAATGGCGGGAGTGGCGAGGATAAAGGCGAGAAGAGTGAGGGTGAGCACCGAGAAGAGGTCGGCGAGACGGTCGCCCACCATTGAGCCCACCACTTCGGTGAAGGGGGCCTTCTGACGTCTGGCTATGTATGTGCAGCGCCATACTTCCCCCAGACGGGGGAAGAGAAGATTGAGGGCATAAGTGCCGAATATGGAGCAGCAGAGAGCCATGAAAGGGGGGTCAATGCCGAGGGCGCGGAGCTGCAGACGCCAGCGGGCGGCACGTGCCATGTGGCTCATGACGCTGATGAACATCGCACACAATATCCACCAGTAGTCTACACCATGCGTGACAAGCTGCCACATGTCGCTGAAATTCACCTTGCGGAACATGTAGCTGACCAACAGCACAGTAAGTGCCATCGGTAGTAGCCATCTCACGGCGTAGCCTCCTACTTCGCGCAGTCTTTTTCCTTTCACTTCGGGCTTAGTAAAATTCAAAATGCAAATTTAGCAAAAAACTTCGACAAAGGAAGATTCCAGGGCATATTATAAACTCGGAGTCAGAGGATGAATTCGAGCTCTTTGAACGAGAAATGCATCGTCCGGTTGTCGCGGGTAAAGAGGGATATGATGCCGTCGGGAGCCACGCCGTCGATACGTGCGAGGAATATGTCTGGGTCGTCGGCAGAGGCGTGCGAGGCGCTGATGTTGCTCTTCCGCGGCCGGAAAGGATACATGGCGCCGTCGTGCCGCCATAGCCGTGTGAGGTATTCGGCATGTACATCCGCGAGATTGCCGAGTCGTCGCTCCAGATGGAATGAGAGTGAGTCGAGTACGGCGGGCAGTGAATACTCCCGGCCTGTGATACGGGTCATCGATACCGGGTTGGGTGCGTCGCTCTCAAACTCCCGCTGGTTGACGTTAAGACCTATGCCTATACGGGAGTTGGCTATGGAGCACCCCAACACGGAATGTTCAATCAGGATACCGCATATTTTTAGATTTCCCACATATATGTCGTTAGGCCATTTGAGAGTTGCGGTTATGCCATGGTCGGCGAGGGTGTCGGCCACGGCGAGGGCTGTAGCCTCGGAGATGCGGAACTGCCGCACGGGGAGGGGTATGGATGTGTCATCGAGGGCGGGGCGGCGGAAGAGGGTCACGGTAAGGTTCTTGCCCGGCTGCGACTCCCAGGAGTTGCCGCGCTGGCCACGGCCCGCCTGCTGCTGATGCACCGATACCATCGTCATGTCGCCGAGGTCGTGCTGGTGCGCCGACGCGTAGCTCATCGTGCTGTCGGCCGTGTCGAGGAATACGTAGTCCATCGCGTCAGATATTCAGCAGGGTAAGGCTCCGCGAGCCGTCGGCGTTGACCTTTATGCGTGCCACTACCGTATCTTCCGGGAGGTAAGGCAATGCCACCTGTGGCCATTCCATAAGGCAGTAGGAACCGGAGTCGAGATAGTCGTAGATGCCGAGGTCGGCGACGTCGGAAGCCTTCTCCAGACGGTAGAAGTCGAAATGGTACACCGGTTTGCCGCCGGGCACCTCATAATTGTTGACAATACTGAATGTCGGGGAGTTGGCGACATCGGCGGCGCCGAGCCGGGAGGCTATGCCGGCGATCAGAGTGGTCTTCCCGGCGCCCATTGGCGCGTCGAAAGCCACAATCCGGCGGCTGCCGAGTTGACTGACAAGCCAGTCGGCAGCCGCCGGTATCATGTTTGTGTCCTTTATTTCGAATGTCATTGCAGGATTAATACTTCAAGGATATATACGCCGGCACCGGCCAGGTATCCGGCAAGTGCGGGAAGGGTGTAATGCTTGAGGTACCAGCCGAAGCTGATTTTCTCCAGACCCATGGCAATCACGCCGGCAGCCGAGCCGATAATCAGCAGGCTGCCGCCTACTCCGGCACAGTAGCTCAGGAACTCCCAGAAGACACCGTCCTGCACAAAGTTGGCGGCATAACCTATGGCACCGGCATCCTCCACGGGATACATGCCCATCACGCCGGCTACCAGAGGAACGTTGTCGAATACCGACGAGAGCATGCCCAGCAGGATATTGATCACGTATATATCGTGCACCTTGGCGTCGAGCCATTTGGCGGTAGCGTCGAGCACTCCCGAGAAGTCGAGAACCTGTACGGCCATAAGTATGCCCATGAAGAAGAGAATCGACGGCATGTCGATACGCTTGATTACGGTGGTGAGCCTATGTTGCTTCACATCCTTGACATGACGGCGGTTATAGAAAATCTCGGTATAGAACCAGAGGATTCCGAGCACGAGGAGCATGCCTAAGAATGGAGGGAGATGCGTGATGCTCTTGAACACGGGCACCAGTATCAGTCCTATCACGCCGAGGAGGAAGATGGTCAGTTTGTCGCGGTGGGTCATCCAGGCGTTGGGATCGGGTCCGGAGTACTGGACGGGAGCGAGCTGTCCTTTAAGGCTGCGGCTTATCCAGAGTGCGGGAACAACCACGGCTACAACAGAGGGAAGGAGTACGCGGGCTATTATCGCCTCGGCGGTGACATTACCCTTCACCCAGAGCATGATGGTGGTGACATCGCCGATGGGCGACCATGCGCCGCCGCAGTTGGCGGCTATCACGATAAGTCCGGCATACAGCCAGCGTTCATGACGGTCGTCGATAAGCTTGCGCAGTAGCATCACCATCACTATCGTGGTGGTCATGTTGTCGAGAACGGCGCTGAATAAGAAGGCCGTCAGGCAGAGTATCCACATCAGCTTGTTCTTGCTGTGGGTCTTGATGTGGTCGGTGATGATGGAGAAGCCTCCGTGCACATCCACCAGCTCTACGATGGTCATGGCGCCTATAAGGAAGAAGAGCGTCTGCGTGATGTCGCCCATGGCCTCCACTATCTGAACGTCGATGATGTAGTTGAGACTCTGCATGTGCGGCGTCATCGACTGCATACGCGGGTTGGCCTGCAGATACGCCGCAAGATCGTCTGCATGGAACTCCGGTATGAAGTACTCCGCATTCAATGCGTACAGTACCCATAGAGCCATACCCAGCAACAAAGCCGTCGCGGTCTTGTCGATGCGCAGCGGGTGCTCCAAAGCTATCGCCAGATAGCCGATGAAAAACAAACAAATAAGTGTTACAATCATGGAATATTAGTTGATTTAAGGTTATTTCTGTGCGATTTTATCTGCGTTTCTTGCTCTTGCTTGAAGATTTGGATTTGGATTTAGACTTGGATCCCGACTTGGCTTTGGATTTTGAGGAAGCCTTGCCTGAGGATACTTTGGCTGACGAGGGGAGTTTGATGTTGTCGCCGGGATGTATTTCGTCGCCGGAGCCCTTTATATTGTTGGCCTTCTTGATGGCCTCAACGGTGGTTCCGTAACGTTTGGCTATGTTGGAGAGGTTGTCGCCGCTGCGCACACTGTGGCTTGCAGGCTGTGTCGACTGTTTCTTCTTTGACTTGCTTTTTGACTTGCTTGCAGATTTGCCTGTGGACTTGCTTCCCGATGTGGAGGCAGTGGCGGAAGAGGTCTTTTTCTTCTGGCGGGGTGCCGGGGCTGTTTCGGCGGCGGGGGTGTTGTCCTGCGCAGTATAAGCGGGGGCCGGGGGCTGGTTTGAGCGGGCACGGCGTCCTCGGGCCACGGCGTACGACTGCGCCGGTTCGCTGGCAGGTGTGCGCGACACCTGTTCTGTCTGTTCTGTCTGTTCTGTCTGTTCGGCAAGCGCCGGCATGTTGTCGGCATCCGATTCCATGGCTGCACCCTCCACGATGGAGGCTCCCGGCTCGTCGCCAGGCTCAACGCTTATGCGACGAGTATATTTGTCAGCCTCATAGTTGCGTATGTCGGCCTCGCTCATAAGGTAGGCGTGGGTCTGCTGTGAGGGGAGAACAAGGGTATATGCCCGCGACGGATTCCCGGGAATGATGTCGGCGCGGAACTGCGGATTGAGCACACGCAGCTCCTCCATGGGTATGTTGAGCACATGCGAGATCTGCTGCAGGTGCACGCGGTCGCTTACCATGATGGTGTCGGTGACCAGCGGCTTTGTAGGAAGCACAGGGCTTATGTTGTGCTCCGGGTAATATGTCATCACATAGTTTGCGGCAATGAACTGGGGCACATAGCCACGGGTTTCGGGGCTGAGGTAGTTGTAGATGCTCCAGAAGTCGTGGTCGGAGGGGTTACCGCCGGCGCGGCGGATGGCTTTGTTGACGTTCCCGGGGCCGCAGTTATAGGCGGCGATTGCCAGTGACCAGTCGCCGTATGTGTTGTAGAGGTCTTTGAGATATTTGGCGGCGGTGCGGGATGAGAGATAAGGGTCGCGACGTTCGTCGACGAGGCTGCTTACCTCAAGGCCGCGGCCTTTGCCCGTGCCGATCATGAACTGCCACAGGCCGGCGGCGCCATGTTTTGATACAGCGTTGGGGTCGAGCCCCGATTCCACGATGGGCAGGTAACGCAGTTCCAGGGGGAGACCCTGCTCTTCGAGAGCCTGCTCGAAAATAGGCATATAATATATGGAGAGGCCGAGGAGGGCGGCCACCTGGCTGCGGCCGCGGCTCGTGTAGCGCTCGATATAGTTGCGCACTATCGAGTTGTAGGGCATCTCTATGATGGTGGGCAGCTTGGCGAGCCTTGCACGCATTGTGGCATCGTCGACAGCCACGTCGCCCTGTCGCTTGTAGCGGTCGTCGGTGGCTGTGTAGTTGCGCATGTACCATCCTTCGAGCATCTTCTGTGTGTCGAGCTCGTAGCTCTCCGGATAGATGATGTCGTTGTCGGTGATGGTATGCTTTATGTCGTTGACATTGGTGGTCCTGGCTGTCGCCAACAGACTGCCGGCGGCTATCAGTCCGAGGGTGAGTATATATGCTGTTTTCTTCATAATGTTCTGAGTTGTCGGTGATATGATTTCAGAAGGTTAACGACCATTGCAGACCGAGGGCGCTGCGTTTGATTGAGGGAAATCTGTCGTTGACGATGATTGCCGGGGCAATGTCGAGCGACAGGTCGGGGCTTACGTCGAAGTGTGCCATGGATGCGTCCACATAGGCGTCGACCATACATAC